>JAZUOS010000027.1:0-39287 GCA_045604765.1 Acutalibacteraceae bacterium
AAGCAATAATGTTAGCGGCCTTTACGCTTAATTCGTCATAAGTTTTTACAGTAATAAAATTCATGAGTAATTCCTCCCGAAAAATTGCAGATGATATGCAAACGCAATACATCTATAATATCATACTTATTATAATTATATCTTACCCAAAAGTCAAATAAATTTCCCTTTTTTAGTAATAAAGAGCCTTATGTAAAGGAAAAGAGGCGTAATAAAATATTAATAGAATCATTACGGCTCATAGGATTGCAAAAATATTGGGGATGTGATACGATTTAAAAAAATATAATAGTGTGGTTATAAAATATGAGACAAAAAATATATTCAATAATTAGCTCCGATGACAACAAAATAAGTACCGTTTACAACATAGTAATGATGACAACTATTCTGATAAGCGTTATACCGCTTGCTTTCAAAGAAACCACTTTGCTTTTTCAATGGATTGACTATATTACGGTGACTATATTCATAATTGATTATATGCTGAGACTTTTTGTTGCGGATTACAAACTCAACAAGTCCTTTGCCTCGTTTATCATATACCCAATAACTCCTATGGCTATAGTAGACCTTGCTTCTATTTTGCCTTCGTTAACGGTTTTGAATAGCGGTTTTAAGTTGCTGAAGTTATTTAGATTGTTACGTACATTAAAGGTTCTTCGCGCCTTTAAATTTTTAAGATATTCGAAAAGTTTTGATATAATTTCAAATGTTTTCAAAAAACAAAAACGAGTTCTTTCAGCGGTTGCAACAATGGCTGTTGCCTATATTATGATATCGGCATTGGTAATTTATAATGTAGAACCTGAATCTTTTAACACTTTTTTTGATGCGATTTATTGGGCAACCATTTCTTTGACAACAGTTGGATATGGTGATATTTATCCAATTACAACGATAGGAAGAATTGTCACAATGATTTCCTCGGTTTTTGGAATTGCAATTATTGCTTTACCGTCTGGCGTTATCACAGCGGGCTATTTGGCGGAAGTTAATAAGGGCGAAGACAAGTAATAAAAAGGACTATGACACGCGAAATGTCATAGTCCTTTAAAATAATTTGCACAAAATCAAAAATGAGTGCAAAAAGAAAAACCCCGAAAACCGTGATGGCTTCGGGGTTTTTGAATACTCTTTGAAATAACAGATTATCTCTTTGAGAACTGTGGAGCACGACGTGCGCCTTTGAGACCGTATTTCTTTCTTTCCTTCATACGTGGGTCACGTGTGAGGAAACCAGCCTTCTTAAGCTCTGGACGGAGCTCAGCGTCTGCCTGCAAGAGTGCGCGAGCGATACCGTGGCGGAGAGCACCTGCCTGACCGGTAACACCGCCGCCAGCAACGCGGCATACAATGTCAAACTTGTCAGCGTTTTCGGTAAGAACGAGTGGCTGACGAACGATAACCTTTAAGGTTTCAAGGCCAAAGTAATCATCAATATCTCTTTCGTTGATGGTGATTTTACCTGTACCCTGATATACTCTAACACGGGCAACAGAACTCTTTCTTCTGCCGGTGCCGTAAAAATATGGCTTTCCTTCAAACATCTTTTCTGTCTCCCTTCTTAGAATTCATACTTTTCAGGCTTTTGAGCAACCTGAACGTAGTTTTCGCCTTTGTAGATGTGCAAGCGAGTAAGAGCCTTGCGACCGATAGTTGTATCGGGAACCATGCCCTTAACTGCAAGCTCCATAGCAAGCTCGGGACGGGTGTTCATAAGGGTTGAATATTTAACCTCTTTAAGACCGCCAATGTAGCCTGTATGACGACGATAATACTTGTTTTCTAACTTTTTGCCTGTTAAAACTGCCTTTTCAGCATTGATAACGATAACATGGTCACCACAGTCAACGTGAGGTGTGAAAGTGGGCTTGTGCTTACCGCGGAGCAAATCAGCAACCTTAGCAGCGGTGCGACCCATTGGGCGATTAGCTGCGTCAATGATATACCATTTGCGCTGAACCTCGGCAGGTTTTGCCATAAATGTAGACATAACCAAATCCTCCAAATAGTTTTTCTTTTTTTGAGTGCCCGAATATAATACCATAGCGAATATGCTTTGTCAACACAAATTTTTAAAAAATTTAATTTAAAAAACAAAATCTCTTAATTGCTCGTTTTTTCTCCGTTTTTCTCGCAAATGCTCACTTGCGATTTTTAAAAAATTTGCAAATTTTATAAAACAAATTGAACTTGACCGCATTATATGTTATTATGTGTATGTATAGTATAACATAACATAGGGGACGGATCTCTGTGTTGCGCCCTTAAGGAGTTGAATTTATGAAAAAACTGTTAGCCTTTTGGTTAGCTTTGGTTATTGTGCTGGTTTGCAGTGCTTGTACGCCAAGCAACAGCGATGAATTGAGTAATAACGAGAGCAGTGTTACCTTGACCGAATCAAACACTGACAAAACCGAGGATGCCGAGGATGAGGATAAAACAGATTCGGATGATTTAACCGATGATTCTGTTTTAGAAGAGTGCGCGCATAACTATATGGAAGCAACCTGCACAGCGCCTAAAACATGTACCTTGTGCGGTGTGATACAAGGCGTAGCGGTTGGACATACATACTCGGTAGCGACCTGCACAACGCCTGCAACCTGTACCAAGTGTAATGCTACGCAAGGCGCAGTAAAGGAACATATATTTTCTTACACTTCTTGCTCGGCGCCCGGCACTTGCACTCAATGTGGCGCGACACAAAGCGCTGCTCCCGGTCACGATTATGTTTTGGGCGAATGCATCCGTGTAGTAAGCGGAAAAACTTGCGGTCATTACAACCCGTCATATTGCCCTAAAATTTATTTTACCGGTGATATGTCATCAATGACAAGTAAAAAAGATGTTCGCAATATTACATTTGAGTATAAAAGTAAAGATCAAACAATCAGCGGCGCAGCAAAAATAAAAGTACAAGGCACCTCGAGTTTAGGATATGCCAAAAAGAATTATACCGTTAATTTTTATGAAAACGGCGACTATGCAAAAGCGTTGGGTATCAATGTCGGCTGGGGCTCACAGGACGAATATTGTCTGAAAGCCAATTGGATTGACAAATCCCACTCGCGTAATGTTGTTACAGCAAAATTGGCCGGAGAAGCACAGGCGAAATACGGTTTGCTTGAAAACACGCCAAACAACGGTGTTATTGACGGTTTTCCTGTAGAGGTATATATAAACGGCAGTTTTCATGGCGTATACACAATGAATATACCAAAGGCTGACTGGATGTTTGCAATGGATGAAAACAACCCAAACCACATTGTAATTTGCGGTGAGGGTTGGCTTGCGGCAAACTATTTTAAGGCAGACCCTGATTTTAACACATGGGCAGTTGAGGTTGGCCCCGAAAACGATCAAACGCTAACCAAAATGAAGCGCTTGTTTACATTTATTCGTGAAAGCAGCGATGATGAATTTGTAGAGAATTTTGAGCAATATTTAGATTTGGATGCAACGCTTAATTATTATGTAATGATGGATTACGGTTGGATGCCCGACAATGCAGGCAAAAATATGCTTCTTGCCACCTATGACGGTGAGGTGTGGCATCCGTCTTTATATGATCTTGATACAACCTGGGGCGCTCATTGGCAAGGTACCAGCTTATATGACTATAAAAACACTTTGCTTGAGTTTGGCGACAGTTTGTTGTGGAGCCGAATGGAACAGCTCTTTAGCAAAGAATTGGCGCAGCGCTATTTTGAATTGCGTGAAGACGTTCTTGATCCGTCACATGTTATGGCAAAGTTTAAGAGCTTCTATAACACTATTCCAAAGGAGGCATTAGAGCGCGAAAAAACCAAATGGGGAAACAATATTCCCGGATATGACATTAGTCAGATACAAGAGTATCTTGATGCTGTTGCCCCCCGACTTGATGCAAAATATTCCGCTTGGCTATAAACGCAAGACGGACCTTCGTGTTGATAATATTTAAGTAAAGACAAAAGCGCGGTGTTAACACTGCGCTTTTTTGCATATTTGCGAAATTTTTTGTTATGTTTAAAAATAAATTGAACTTCGCATTAATATATGTTATCATAAAGGTGTATGACAATAATGAAAGTGATGATATATGAAACTATTGGCAGTGGGCGATGTTTGTGCGCCTGACGGCAGTGCTTATGCCCTTAAAATGATACCGCGTATCAAGCGTGAAGAAAATATTGATTTGGTAATTGTAAACGGCGAAAACTCGGCCGCAGGTAACGGCATAACACCCGAGAGTGCCGATATGATTTTTGCTGCAGGGGCTGACATTATCACCGGCGGCAACCACACGCTTCGCCGCAAAGAGTTTTTTGACATCCTCGACAACAACCCCTTTGTTTTGCGTCCGCATAATTTAAAGGAAGCAGAGGCAGGCCAAGGTTATTGCCTTTTTGATATGGGCAGATACTCTGCGGCGGTTATAAACCTTTCGGGGCAGATATATCTTGAAAGGGCAAATGCCGACAATCCGTTTAAATGTGCCGACGAGCTGCTCGAAAAAGCGGCGGCCGACGGTGCCAAATTTGTTTTTGTAGATTTTCACGCCGAGGCCACAAGTGAAAAGAGAGCTATGGGCTTTTATCTTGACGGCAAGGTAAGTGCTGTTTTTGGAACGCATACTCACGTGCAAACAGCCGACGCACAGGTTTTGCCCAAAGGTACGGGATATATCACCGACCTTGGTATGACGGGTGTTATAAATTCGGTACTGGGCGTAAAAAATGATATTATAATAAACCGCTTAAAAGACAATGATATGTCACGCTTTGAACAAGCAAGCGGCGATTGCATGCTGAACGGTTGCGTTTTTGATATAGACGAGAACACAGGGCTGACAAAATCAGTAAAACCTATATATAGGTAATTTAATTTTAAATTTTAAAAGGCAGGTGAATGTCGTGAAGAGGATTATTTGTTTAGTGTTATCTTTAGTACTAATATTTTGTTTTTGCGGTTGCAGACAAAACCCGACACAAAGCAGCAGTGCAGAGAATGTTCAAATCACACCGTCTACATCTGTTGACGGCAAAACTGTAAGTTTGCTTTATTCTTACAGCGACAGTTTTAATCCCTACACGGCAAAGACCGCAGCAAACCGCGAGATTTCTTCGCTTTTGTATGATAGCCTTATAAAAACAGACAATAATTTTGAACCTATTTTTGTGTTGGCGAACTCTGTCGAAACGGTTGACACAACCTGTACCGTAAAGCTGCGTGATGCTACCTTTACCGACGGCAGTCGCGTTAGTTCCGATGATGTGATTTATTCTTACGGTCTTGCAAAAGCCTCACCACGATACACACATAATTTTTATGAGGTAGTGTCCATTTCTGCTACCGACTCAAAAACGGTTGTGTTTAAACTTTCGCAAAACGACCCGTATTTTGCAAATTTGCTTGACTTTCCTATATTAAAATCGGGCACATCTGGTGTTACGGATGCCGATGGCAAAGAAATAGCACCCATAGGCTGTGGTAGATATTACCTTGAAGAAGATGGTTTAAGCTTTAAATTAAACCAAAATTATTATGGCAAAAAAGGCAGTGTTGAAACCATAAAACTTATCAATTCGCCCGATGCGGCATCAACATCGCATTATGTAGAGGTAGGTGCTACCGCGGTTTATTATACCGAGGGCGACAACATTGTGCGTATGAGTGGCAAAAAAACCGAGGTAAATTTAAACCGCCTTATATATATAGGTGTAAACAGTTCTTACGGCTCTTTGCAGTCACGCGAAATGCGTTACGCAATATCTTCAGCTCTTGACCGCGACGCCATTTGTCAGACCGCATATTACAATAATGCTGTGTCTGCGACAGGCTATTTTAACCCCAATTTTAAGCCTACCGAAGCATTGCAAAGTATAGATAACAAACCAAATTCAAAAATAACGGTTGAAAATCTCGCAAAAATAGGGTATAATAATATGAATTCAAATGGCTATTATGCAAATGCGGCCGGTAACAACCCCGTATTTACATTGCTTGTGAATTCAGAAAATGCTTCGCGTGTAGCGGCGGCAAAGGTAATTGCCGCGCAGTGCAAAACCGCAGGCATACAAATAAATGTTATAGAGTGCACTTATGAGCAGTACACCGCCCGACTTGCAAGTGGTAGCTTTCAGCTATATCTGGGCGAGGTTCAAATTCTTGATAATATGGATATGACCCAGCTCGTAGTACCCGGTGGCAGTGCGGCATTTGGCGTGGGTGCTCAAAAAGATGACACCACCGACAGCGATGCACAAAACGCCGAAAACACCGACGCGCAACAAAATGCCGAGCCAACAAAGAGCAGTTGCGAACAAATTCTTGCAGCTTACCATAACGGCGAGTGCGGTATCGGCGATGTGGCGGGCACTCTGCTTACCGAGATGCCGCAAATTCCAATATGCTTTTTAAATGGCGTTTTGTTTTATGATTCTGCCATAAAGGGCGGGGTTGAGGCTTCAAGCAGCGACATTTATTTAAAATTTGAAAACTATGAATTTTAGGAGGATTTATTTATGATATCTTACGAAACCAGAACAGGCTCTATTTGCTTTACCGAAAACTTTTTAAGCAAGCTTATCGGCCACGCAGTGACCTCCTGCTTTGGCGTTGTGGGTATGATGCCTTCATCACACCGTCAGCGGTTGTTTGGTCTTGTATCAAAAGAACAGGCTCTTGATACAGGTATTAAAGTTATAGGTAACGCAGATGCAATCAATGTTGAAATTCATATAATGGTAACCTACGGTATGAACATTGCCGCTATTGCCGCAAGCATTACCGAAAAGGTTAAATATGTCGTACAAGAATCTACCGGTATTACCGTAAACAAGGTAACTGTAAAGGTAGACGGAATAAAAGAATAAATTTGTTCTTCCCATCTGTAAAAGGAGTGTTTATTTTTGTTTAACGGTAATATTTTACGCGATGCTATCATCTCGGCTGCTAATAATCTTGCAAACAACCGAAAACCGGTCGATGACCTTAATGTGTTCCCTGTGCCCGACGGCGATACAGGCACAAATATGTCTATGACCTTGTCAAACGCTGTTCGCGAGCTTGAAAAGGTAAGCGGTGAAACTGCGGGCAAGGTGGCGTCTATAAATGCGTCGGCTTTGCTTCGCGGCGCGCGTGGCAACTCGGGCGTTATAACCTCGCTTTTGTTCCGTGGTTTTGCCAAGGGTATCGGCAACGATGAAAATGTAACTGCCGAAAATTTGGCAGCAGCATTTAAGCTTGGCGTTGAGGCGGCGTACAAGGCGGTTATGAAGCCCACTGAGGGCACAATTTTAACAGTAGCGCGCATCGCAAGCGAAAAGGCAACCGCAGCAAATGGTGCAGGTAAAGACGCATTAGGCGTTTTTGAAGCTGCAATCGAGGGCGCTAAAGAGGCTCTTGCCGAAACTCCTGAGCTTTTGCCAATGCTTAAAAAAGCAGGCGTTGTTGACGCAGGCGGTCAGGGCTTTGTAATTATTCTTGAGGGTATGATGTCGGTATTCCGTGACGGTGTTATTATTGAATCAAACGCCGGCGGCGCAGCGGTAGAAGAACCCGATGAAGAAAATGATGCAGCGCGAAATGCGGCGGGTGAATTTGAAACAGAAATCACATTTACCTACTGCACAGAGTTTATCGTAAACCGTGACCCTGAATGTGAAACAGAACCCAGTGAGCTTCGCACATATCTTGAAACCATTGGCGACTGTGTTGTTGTGGTTGACGACGATGAAATTATTAAGGTTCATGTTCATACCGATCACCCGGGTAACGCTTTTGAAAAGGGTCTTACCTTTGGTTCGCTCACAAGTATGAAGGTTGAAAATATGCGTGACCAGCACGAGCGCGCAAAGCACGATGCTAAAAACGCTAAAAGCAAGCCCGCAAAAACAATCGAGAACGAAAAAATCGAATCGGTTGAAATTACAAAACCTGTTGGCTTTGTATCGGTTTGCGCAGGCGACGGCATTGCTGCACTCTTCCGTGACCTTGGTGTTGACACCATTGTTTCGGGCGGTCAAACAATGAACCCCAGCACCGATAACATCTTGCGCGCAATTGAAAGCACTCCGGCTGAAACCGTTTATGTTTTGCCTAATAACAAAAACATTATTATGGCGGCTGAGCAGGCTATTCCAATAAGCACCCGCAAGGTTATTGTTCTTCACACAAGAACAATTCCGCAGGGCATTACCGCTATGCTTAACTTTGATGAAAGTGCCGACACCGATGCCAATGCTATTGCTATGCAAAAAGCAGCAGAAGCTATTGCCACAGGTCAGGTAACCTTTGCTGCGCGTGACTCTGACTTTGACGGTCACAAGATTAAGCAGGGTGAAATAATGGCCATGACAGGCGGCAAGATTTCGTTTGTTGATACCGATATTGAAAAGGCTACCACAAAGCTTATTAAGTCTATGATTAAGCGTGACAGCCAGTTTGTAACCGTGATTTACGGTCAGGATGTTTCTGACAGTCAGGCAGCTTCGCTTGAAGCTCAGCTTAACGATAAGTTCGGTAGCAAGGTAGAAATCACCTTTGTAAACGGCGGCCAACCCGTATACTATTATATTATTTCTGTAGAGTGATAAATTTAATGTCTAATTTTCAAACCGACATAAGATTTTTAAAGGGCGTTGGTGAAAAACGCGCCCAGCATTTGTACTCACTGGGCATCGATACAATCGGTGCCCTTTTGCGTTATTACCCGCGCGGATACGAGGATTTCAGCAACATAAAGCAAATTTTTGACTGCAATGCAGATGAAAAGGTTTGCATAAAAGCGCGTATTATTACGCCTGTTGTCGAGCATAAAATCCGCAGTAATATGACGCTTTATAGGTTTAAAATCAGCGACGGCACAGCGCATTTGCAGATAACGATTTTTAACAACAAATATCTCGCCGCGCGCCTTCGTGAAGGCAGCGAGTATCTTTTTGCGGGCAAAATTCAAGCAGGCAAGTTTTCCTTTGAAATGTCTTCGCCCGAAATTCGCGAGGTTGGTGACACGGGCATTGTGCCTATATACCCCGCGTCTAAAAATATGACCTCGGCGGCTATACAAAAGCTTGTTAAGACGGCGCTTGTTGGTTGCGAAATAGAAACTGTTTTGCCACAAAGTATAATAGACAGATATAAGCTTTGCGACCTTAAAGCTGCAATAGAAAACATACATTTTCCAAAAAGCGAGGAAGCTTTAGCCCGCGCAAAACAGCACCTTGTTTTTGAAGAGCTTTTTGTGCTGCGCACGGGTCTTATGCTGCTTAAAAACAAGCGTAGGGTAAAGTCACCCTTTGTTTTTGCAAAAGATTACACCAATGAATACATAAAATCCTTGCCCTTTGAAATGACCAATGCTCAAAAAAGAGTAATAGGCGAATGTGTTGGTGATATGGCGTCGGGTAGGGTTATGAACCGTCTTGTACAGGGCGATGTTGGCTGCGGCAAAACTGCTGTGGCGGCAGCGCTTATGTATCACACCGCAAAATCGGGTTTTCAGTCGGCAATTATGGCGCCTACTGAAATTCTTGCCGAGCAGCACTATAAAAATCTTCGCGAAAGCCTTAAAAACACCGATATAAAATGTGTGTTACTTACAGGCTCGCTGAAAAAGAGTGAAAAACAAAAGGCAAAAGAAATGCTCGCTCAAGGCGAAGCGCAAATCGCCGTAGGCACCCATGCGCTCATAAGCGGCGACGTCGAATTTTCTAATTTAGCACTGGTTATTACCGATGAGCAGCACCGATTTGGTGTTGCGCAACGAGGCGATTTGTCGGCAAAGGGCGCTCATACGCATACGCTTGTTATGTCGGCAACCCCAATACCGCGCACCTTAGGCCTTATAATATACGGTGACCTTGATATAAGCATAATAGACGAATATCCACGCGGTAGACAACAAATAGAAAACTACTGTGTTGAGTCGGCATTACGACCGCGTGTGTTTGGTTATATCAAAAAGCATCTTGACGAGGGTAGACAGGGCTATATTGTTTGCCCAATGGTCGAAGAAAACGAAGAAATAGATATAAAAAGCGCTGAGCAGTATTTTGCCGAAATCCGTGACGGTGAATTTAAAAACTACCGTGTAGGTCTGCTTCACGGCAAGATGAAGCCAAAAGATAAAGACGCGGTTATGCGCGATTTTAAAGGCGGCGAAATACAGCTTCTTGTTTGCACCACCGTAATCGAGGTTGGAATAGATGTTCCAAACGCCACTATAATGGTCATAGAAAATGCCGAGCGATTCGGGCTTTCGCAGCTTCACCAACTGCGCGGCAGAATAGGTCGCGGACAGTATAAATCAACTTGTATATTCATTTCGGATTACAAAAAAGGCACCACCGCCGACCGACTTAATGTTATAAAACAAACGGGCGACGGCTTTAAAATTGCTGACGAGGATTTGCGCCTTCGCGGACCGGGTGACTTTTTAGGCTCGCGCCAACACGGTTTACCAAATCTTAAAATTGCCGATATTTATGCCGATAATGATATATTGCGGCTTACTTCTATGGCGGCTGCAGATTTGCTTGAGCGCGATCCAAAGCTTTTAGAGCCAGACAATACAAACCTTAGAAAAGAAATAATTTTAATGTATAAAAAACTCCACGAGAATTAGAAGGCAAAACAGATGTTAAAAAGATTTTTAAGCTATTACAAACCGCACAAAAAAATATTCATACTTGATATGCTGGCAGCCCTTACAATGTCGGTTATCGGTATTTTTTACCCCATTATAACGCGTAGGCTGTTAAATGATTTTATGCCTAACAAAAAACACACAGAAATCATTATTTGCGGTAGTTTGCTTTTGATTGTTTACCTTATGCGAATGGGACTTTCGTACTTTGTACAGTATCAAGGTCATATGATGGGCGTTAAAATGCAGGAAAAAATGCGTAGCGACCTGTTCTCTCATATAGAAAAACTACCTGTTTCTTTCTTTGACAATAATGAAACCGGTAAGATTATGACCCGTATGACAAGCGACCTGTTTGATGTGGTTGAGCTTGCGCATCACGGCCCCGAAAACGTTCTTATTACAAGCTCGTCAATAATTATTTCATTTGCATATTTAATGTCTATAAACATACCGCTTTCGCTAATACTTCTTGCGTGCGTGCCGATACTTATATTTATCTCGTCTGTTCTTCGCAAAAAAATGCGCGACGCATTTAAAAAGCGCCGTGAATCAAACGCGATTATAAACGCCTCGCTCGAAAGCAGTATTACGGGCATTCGTGTTACAAAGGCATTTACCAACCACGATAAAGAGATTGAAAAATTTGCCGTGGGCAATGTTCAGTTTGTGGAAAACAGTCGCAAGGCTTATAAAGCGATGGGTCAATTTCACTCAAGCACAACCTTTGTTACCGATGTGTTCAACGTTATTTTACTTATCGGCGGCGGATTTTTGCTGCTTACCGATTCAAGCCGTTTTGGTGACTACTCGGCGTTTTTGGCGGCAATTAATTTGTTTATAAATCCTGTAAACACCCTTATTCGTTTTATGGAGTCTTTCCAGAACGGTGTCACGGGATTTGAGCGTTTTATTGAAATTCTTGACACACCTATTGAAAAAGACAAGCCCGATGCTATCGAAATGCCTAAAGTAGAGGGCGTCATAGAGTTTAAAAATGTGACATACGGTTATGGCGACGGCGACAATGTGCTTAAAAACGTTAGCATTAAAATTGAAAAGGGTCAAACCTTTGCGCTTGTTGGACCTTCGGGCGGCGGCAAGACCACTATTTGCCACCTTATTCCACATTTTTATGATGTGCACGAGGGTGAAATATTGGTTGACGGCGTAAATATTAACGACATTACACGTGAGTCTCTGCGTAAAAGCATTGGTATAGTGCAACAGGACGTATATCTTTTTAACTCGAGTATTAGAGACAATATACTCTACGGTCGTCTTGATGCCACTGAAGAAGAGGTAATTGAGGCGGCCAAACGCGCCAATATTCACCAATACGTTATGACCTTGCCCGACGGTTATGACACCGTCATTGGTGAGCGCGGCGTTAAGCTTTCGGGCGGACAAAAGCAGCGACTAAGCATTGCGCGAGTATTTCTTAAAAACCCGCCTATACTTATATTGGACGAAGCAACAAGTGCGCTTGATAACGCAACCGAAATTATGATTCAGCAAGCGCTTGATGAATTGTGTAAGGGTAGAACCACACTTGTTGTGGCGCATCGCCTTTCTACCATTAAAAATGCCGACCGGATTGCCGTTGTGTCAGGGGGCGAAATTCGCGAGCAGGGCACCCACGGCGAGCTTATAGCGCAAAATGGTATTTACGCAATGCTCCACAAACAACAATTTAGAGAAGAATAAAACGATGCAGGGAGCAATATTTTACTCCCTGCGCTTGTCGTAATATAGCATTTTTTGCAAAGTTTTGAAATGTTTTGTCGAATGTCTTGACGGTGAATTTGATTTATGTTATCATAATTATGCTGCAAAAGGCTAAATATGACGAAAACGCAAGAGTTATACATTTTGAAGGGTATTAAGCAGAAGTCAGCAGCTGCTTTTTACTATATCGTTGCGGTTTGGTTGTTTTTTAAAACGACTACCTTTCTTAAATTTATTGACCGCAACGAGTAAAGCCACCGTAAAAACGGTGGCTTTACTTTTTGACTTGATATTTTGTTTGTTTTTTGAGATAATAAGTTTTGCTAAATAAAAGAGGTTTTAATATTAAATAAAAAACAGTTTATATATGTTAAAATCATAAAAACGGAGTGATAGGTAAATGGCCGATTTTGTAAAATTTCATTTTGATAATACTTTTTATGATAAGCCAATGCAGTTTTCGCCATACAGCTTGGTGCAGGTTGGCGACATTGACACCTATTCGGGCTTTAAATGTGTTAAACATACGCAGATAGCGCACGAGATTACATATATCGTGCGTGGCAATGCCACTATGCTTTGTGATGATAAGACATATCTTTGCAAAACGGGCGACCTGATTTTTAACCCAAAGGGCACCGCGCACGCCATTGACAGCGCCGACGGTCATTCGCTCAGATATTACTATATTGCATTTGATGTTACCGATACTTCGGGTGACTGTGAAAAAAGGCTTGCCGAATTTTTTAATAGTGCAAAGGCGGGTTGTATGACTGCCGACCGCAGCATTCCCCACACCTTTCACGATATTTTCTTAAATCTTTACGGCAAAGACGAATTTTCGTCTAATATCGTTGCCGACAGTATACGCAAGCTTTTAATATATGCTTTGCGTTCGCTTGAGGGTGAGGCAAATCGGGTTTATGTGCCCGATGTGCGTTTCGGCAAAAAGCGTACAGTTGCACAGATTTGCTCTTTTATAGACTCAAATGTAGAAGATATAAACGTGCTTAAAAAACTGCCCGAAAAATTTGACTACAGTTATTCGCATATATCTTCCTTCTTTTCGAAATCTATGGGGCTTTCCCTTAAAGAATATTTTTTAATGAGCCGTCACCGCCGCGCGTGCGAGCTGCTTCGTAGCGGCATGAGCGTTACGGCTGTTGCCGAGCGAATGGGGTATAGCAGTATTCACGTTTTCAGCAAGGCGTTTTCGGCTCGCGAGGGCATATCGCCCAGCGCTTATATCAGTAATCTTGAGTCATAGACTCTGAATATAAAGTGAGGTAAAATTTATGAAGGTTGCAGTTATTGGTTGCGGTACTATTGCAAATACCGCGCACATTCCCGCGTATATGGAAAACGAAAAGGCAGAAATTAAATATTTTTGCGACATTATCCCAGAGCGCGCCGAGAAGGCTGTAGAAGAATACGGTTGTGGTATTGCTATCACCGATTACAAGGTGGCTTTAGCCGACCCCGAGATTGAGGCAGTTTCGGTTTGTACACCAAACAACGTTCATCCGCAAATTTCTATCGACGCAATGCGCGCAGGCAAAAACGTTCTTTGTGAAAAGCCAGCTGCTCGTACATATGATGAAGCTCTTACAATGCAAGCGGCTCAGCACGAAACCGGAAGAGTGCTCAATATTGGTGTTTGCAACCGTTTCCACAATGGTGTGCGAGTGCTTAAAAAGCTTATTGATGACGGTATGTTTGGCGACATTTTTCACGTTTATGTTAGTTTCCGTGCCTTCCGTTCAATACCGGGTCTTGGTGGCGCGTTTACCACAAAGGCAATCGCAGGCGGTGGTGCGCTTATCGACTGGGGCGTACATTTCCTTGATATAGTTATGTATGCTTGTGGTGACCCAAAACCACTTACCGTTACCGGTGAAGCTTTCTGCAAGCTTGGTAAAAATATTCCCGAATATGTTTACCCTGGCAAAATGTGGGCAGGCCCACCAATACTTGACGGTACCTATGACGTTGAAGACTCTATTACTGCGCTTATCCGTACCGAAGGACCTACAATTACCGTTAACGGCGCTTGGGCACAAAACGTAAAGCGCGACGAAATGTTCATCGACTTTATGGGCGATAAAGGTGGCTGCCGTATAGATTACTACACAAAAGAATTCACCGTTTACACCACAAAAGACGGCGAGCTTTATGAATATACACCTGAATTTGAAGCAAATGTTCAGATTGCAACCGAAATCGATGAATTCCTTGATTGTATTAAATCGGGCGAAAAGCTGGCAAACCACATTGATACCAACATTATTACCGCAAAGATGATGCAGGCAATTTATGACTCTGCAGAGACTCATCGCGAAATAGTACTTGACTAAGGAGAAAATACAATGATTAAAGTTGGTTTTATAGACTATTATCTTGACGAATGGCACGCAAACACTGCGCCCGCTCATTTGCTTGAACAATCAAACGGCGAGGTTAAGGCTTGCTATGCCTACGGTGAAATCGCAAGTCCAAAAGGCGTTACAAGTGAAGCTTGGTGCGAAAAAATGGGCATTGAATATTGTGCTACTATTGCCGAAGTGATCGAAAAATCTGACGTGCTTATGGTTTTTGCACCCGATAACTGTGAGCGCAAGGAGGACCTCTCTCGCGAGGCTCTTGCCAGCGGCAAGCCTTGCTTTGTAGACAAGCCTTTTGGCACTGATTTAGCATCTGCTAAGCGTATGTTTGATATAGCCGAAAAAAGCGGCACACCCTGCTATACCTGTTCATCTCTTCGTTACGCGCAAGAGTATTGCACGGTTGACCGCGCAGCTGTAAAATCACTTGTTGCAATGTGCCCGCAAAACTCTTATGACAACTATATTCTGCACGCGCTTGAGCCCGCTATGATGATTATGGGCGAACCCGCTAAACGCGTAAGCGCTGTAAGTACCGAAGACGCCTTTTATTCGGTAACAATCGAAATGCAAAGTGGCAGACATATAGTTATAAGCAGTCTTAACTACGACAGCCCCTATATGATGAACGTTTGCATACCTACCCGTAATCAGCTTATCGATTGCAGCTATGATTTCTGGATTTATCATTACAAGGCAATGGTTGAATTCTTTAAAACAGGCGTTGAACCCGTTTCTCACAAAGAAACGCTTATGATTGCCGCCGCTCGCGAAGCGGGTAAAAAGAGCTTGGCAGCAAACGGCGAATGGATTGCGGTTGACAACAACTATTAACAACGAATAAAACAAAACCCTCACTTCAAAGAAAGTGAGGGTTTTGTGACTTTCGCCTATTAAAATAGTAGTTGTGTTATGAGAGGGTGCCGTTTGCATCGCAAGAGAGTGTGTTAACCACTTCTTGTGTTATTGTTGTTATCCCTAAAACTTTGAATTTGAAAACGCCTGTCGCTGTGGCTTTGTTGCCAGATTTGCTTGTGCTTGACGAATTAAGGCTCCAGCCGCTCGCCAGATCGCTCGCACTGCAACTAACCGTAGTGCAAGTAGCACTGACACCTTCGTTAACTGAAAATGTGGCTGTTAATTTAAATTTGAATAGAACATTTCCATCAGCATTTTTAACAGTTTTTGTTTTGGAGCCCGTTAAGTTATAACTTGATGCCAAAGGTATAACATTTGAAATTTGTTTTGAAACTGTTGTTGTAATTGAACTGCCGTCTTCAAAGTATTCGGTTGTTTCGTTTACTATAATTTCATTATAGATATTACTGCTTGCAGAAATATTTACTGTAAACAATGATAAAAGTAGAACGATGGTTAAAACTATTGAAAATATTTTTTTCATTATTTATCCTCTTTGCTTTCATATGTAATGTTTGTGTCATGGGTTATAGGTTGATTGTTATTACTGATTACGATTATGTAAGCCACAAGTGTTGAAACCGCTACCGAAATCACAGCTAATATAGATAAAACTATTGCAGTAACACACCGTTTAATCTTATAAGATTTTATGTATGCGCTATCAAGACCTATTGCAAATTCTTTGGCAATGTCTTCTGCTGCACCAAAATGTTGTTCGATTTGGGCAAAGTCGGTAATATTGTTTTCTTGGGTAAAGGACTCTACCGACACCTTTAAATCATCAAGCATTTTACGCATTGCGGTGTTATAACAGGGCAAACAGCGTTTTATGTTTTTAAAATAAAGTTTTAACTGCTTCTTCATTTTTATTCGCCCCCCTCTGCTTCGCCTAAAATCAGCATAATCCCACTATGCAGTGAAAAATATTCGCGTTTTATCTCTTCGAGATAATCTATACCGCTTTGCTCTATGTGATAATACACACGCGTGCGGCGCTTGCCAACCTTTTCACTGCGGTCGGTTATATACCCTTTTTCAAGCATACGATAAAGCACAGGGTAAAGCGAGCCCTCGGTAACAACATACAAGCCATTGCTTTTTTCTTCTATCTCGCGGCAAATGTCATAGCCGTACATATCCTTTTGCCTTAGTAGCGAAAGCAGCATAATCTCTATGGTGCCACGCTTAAGGCCGTCTGAAATACCCATTGGACTCACCCCTTTGCATTTGTTATTTTTAAATTAACACAACTGTTTTGTTTTGTCAATACTTTGTAACACAAAATATTATTGACAAATCCAGAGAAATTTGTTAATATTGTGGAGGGAAGGTAGAAAAAATCAACCTATACCGCAAAAAAAGGAGGCGGTACCGCTTTACAGTTTTGTACAGTGGTATTGCTACGTGTGGCATACTGCTGACAATATCGGTTAATGTGTAAAATTATACATTAACCGAAGCCACACAATCCGCAACCGAGACACAAATAACACCCGTTACCTGCGTCACCTAAAAAACAAGCCCCCGACCATTTGGTCGGGGGCTAAATTTTGCTGTAACTTAAAATTACTTAAGCTCAACCTTAGCGCCAACTTCTTCAAGCTTAGCCTTGATTGCTTCAGCGTCTTCTTTGCTTGCTGCTTCCTTAAGGGTCTTAGGAGCGCCATCAACAACTGCCTTTGCATCAGCAAGGCCAAGACCTGTGATTTCGCGAACAACCTTAATAACCTTAATCTTTTCAGCGCCTGCTTCTGCGAGAACAACGTCAAACTCAGTCTTCTCTTCAGCGGCTGCTGCTGCGCCTGCTGCGGGAGCTGCTACTGCTACTGCAGCTGCTGCAGATACGCCAAATTCCTCTTCTACTGCTTTAACGAGCTCAGAAAGCTCAAGAACGGTAAGAGTTTTTAACTCTTCAATCATAGCTGTAATCTTTTCAGATGCCATTTTAGTTTCCTCCAATAAATGTTTTTAGTTTTGTTTTTGTTTTAATTACTCTGCTGCTTCTTCAGCGGCTGGCTCACCGTCTTTATCGACGATAGCCTGTACAGCACGTGCAAATGCTGCGATAGGTGCCTGGAAGGCACTGAGAACTGTTGCAAGAAGAACCTCTCTGGAAGGAAGTTTTGCAAGTTCTGCGATGGTTTCAACACTTACAACTTTGCCATCAAGGAAGCCTGACTTAACATTAAAGTTGTCGTGGCTGTCGGCAAATTTGCAAAGTATTCTTGCTGCTGCAGTGTAATCCTCGTTAGCGATTGCGATAGCGGTTGTGCCCTCACATACGCTTGCGATGTCACCGAGGTCTGTACCCTCAACTGCGCGCTTTAAGATAGAGTTTTTAACTACAAAGTACTGTACGCCGTTTTCACGGAGCTCTTTACGAAGAGCTGTATCATCAGCAACAGTGATACCCTTGTAATCAACAACAACACCTGTAATAGCGGCGCCGAGTTTTTCGGAGAGTTCAGCAACAGCCTGCTTTTTTGCTTCTAAAACCTTTGCGTTTGGCAATGTGTTTCACCTCCGAGTGAAAATAAAAAAATGTCCACCCAAGGACACAAGGATAGACATGAAAAATTCAAAATTAAATTATTCACGCTCACCTCGGTAGGCGTTAAACTTACGGCTCGCGCCACCTACTGTCTTTGGATTGCTTGACTATTATATACAACCGAGTTAAGTTTGTCAAGTATTAATTTTAATTTTTTTGCAAAGTTGCGCCGGCATAATAATGTAATAAGATTTCCTCATAGTTACTACCTTGCTTTGCCATATAGTCGGCGCCAGTTTGACTCATACCAACGCCGTGACCGTAGCCCTTTACTGTGAATTTAAAATTACCGTCGGCAAAAGTCACTTCAAAATTGCTTGAACGAAGCCCCATTAATTTGCAAATTTGAGCGCCGCTGACTTCTTTGCCGCAATATGTAATGCTTTTAACATATCCGCTGTCGGTTGTTTTAATATCGGTAAAATAATTTTGCGGCTCGCCCGATGCCTCTTTAATGCTTTTTAGCTTTTCTGCGAGCTCATCTGCGGTGAATATTGCTTCGCTTAAATATCCGTCAGCAAGCAGGTCTCCCGTGCTGCTTGTCGATTTTAAATACGGCAGGTCATCGCCCCAAACATCTGCGCAAGAATTTGTTTTGCCCGATGATATTGCGTGGTAAGCGGCAAAAATAGGCACGTCGTCAAAGGTCAGCACTTCGCCCTGCACGGCGGATATGTAGCTGTCAATTTTTTGCGCGTATTCATCTGCCTTTTCACCCCAACGGGAAGCCGCTTCTTCGCGGGTAATAAAGCATTGCGCGGTATCGCCGTCGGCAGTTATGTCGTATTCGGCGTTTGTGTTATTTGTCTTACGGTAACAAGCAAAGGTATAAGCGGCAACCGCTTGCGCCTTTAATGCTTCTTCGTGATAGAGCGCGGGCATTTCAGCGGCAACCACACCAAATATGTAATCCTTAGTCGAATATTCGACAACGGCACCGTCCTTTAAAACCTTGATTTTTTCAAAACCGATATTATTGTTTCGCTTTTCATAGGCAATATCGGCTTGCGGTTTAGCTGTGGGCAGCGGGTCGTTCGACTTAGAAAGCGAAGACAGGGGTATTACCAGCATGGAGAAAATAATAACAAGCGATATAAAAAATGTTCCTTTCATATTGCACACACCTTTAATTTTGTTGACTTTTGACTGTTATCTATATAAAATATATGTTGTGATTACGTTTTAAATTCTTTGAGGTGATATTATTATGAAGCATCGCCATACACTAATGCTTTTGTCTGTTGCTTTGCCCATTTGTGTTTTGTTGCGTATAATTCAGATGGATTTTACAATAGACAGCGTGACGGGTTTTGTAAAACAGCAGTATTCTGCTATAAGTGTTATAATTACGGTAATTATTTGCGCAGCGGTAGCAGCAGTAGGTCTGCTTGCGGCAACGCTTGACGAGGTGAAACAAAACGCCAACAAACAGCGTCCTGCCGTGGCAATAGCAAGCGTGCTCGCGGGCGGTATGTTTATTTATCAGGCGGTGGCAGATTTTTCCACTGTTCGCAGCGGTGCTTGGTATGATGCTTTGCTTGTGCTTTTAAGCTTTGTGTCGGCATTTGTTTTTGTGGCATACGGACTTAAAAATATTTATGATTACAATCTGCCGTCGTTATTGCTTATATCACCCGTGCTTTATTATGTTGTCAAGCTTATAAGTGTTTTTGTAAGCACGGCAAAGCTGGCACTTGTTACCGAAAATATTTTTCTTATCTTTACTAGCAGCGTTTTGCTGTGGTTTATGTTTGAATTTGCAAGCTTTGAAAACAAAATAGGCGATGTTGACAAAAGACCTAAAAAACTTTTTGCGTCGGGTCTTGCAGCTGTTATGCTATGCGGTGTGACGGCCCTTCCAAAACTCATTTTTGCAATATTTAATATTATGAAGCTTGAAGCAGCTGATATTGCAGCGGCGCTTATTAATGTGGCAATTGGAATGTTCATACTTATATATATATTATGTAATTTTGGCGATAAACGCGAAAATAAGAAAGCAGTAGGAAAGCATTCGGCATAATGCTTTTCGATTGACAAAATATGTTTTATATTGTATAATCGGTATTGGATTTAAAATTTTGGCTATACTTTTATAAGAGTCAAATTACATTAAAGCAGTTTCTCTAATTTCAAAAGACGGGAGTGCCGTGTTTGGAAAAATTTGTAATAAACGGGGGCAAGGCGTTGCACGGCAGCGTTCATATAAGCGGCGCCAAAAATGCCGCAGTTGCAATACTGCCTGCGGTGCTACTTGCTGACGGCCCTTGTGTTATTGAAAATTTGCCCGAAATCTCTGATGTTGCTACATTGCTTCGCGCAATACAGCAATTAGGCGCAGAGGTTCGCGCTATAAATAAATCGACGGTAGAGATTAACCCTGTACCGGCAAATTCCTTTGTTATCGATAAAAAGATGGCAGAGGGTATGCGTGCGTCCAGTTATTTTTTGGGCGCGCTTTTAGGCCGCCACAACAAAGCTCGCGTAGCGCCTCCGGGTGGTTGCGATTTTGGTGTGCGTCCTATCGACCAGCACATTAAGGGCTTTGAGGCGCTTGGCGCCAAGGTTATTATTGAAAACGGTATGGTTGATGCCCGTGTTGCTACGCTCCGTGGATGTTCGGTGTATCTTGATGTCGTGTCGGTTGGTGCTACAATAAATATAATGCTTGCCGCTGTAAAGGCAAGCGGACTTACCGTTATCGAAAATGCCGCGCGCGAGCCGCATATTGTTGACCTTGCAAATTTTCTTAATTGTATGGGCGCAAACATTATGGGCGCGGGCACCAGCGTTATTAAAATTCGTGGTGTAGAGCATCTTCACGGCACTACCTATAGCATTATTCCCGACCAGATAGAAGCAGGCACATATATGGTTGCCGCCGCTGCTACCGGTGGCGATGTGCTTATTGAAAATGTAATACCAAAGCATCTTGAATCAATTATAGCCAAGCTCGTTGAGGCGGGCGCCGAAATTACCGAATATGACGAGGCTGTTCGCGTTAAAATGAACGGCAGACCAAAAAAATGCAATGTAAAAACAATGCCGCATCCGGGCTTTCCTACCGATATGCAACCTCAAATTGCAACACTTTTGGCAATAGGCGAGGGCACCAGCATTGTGACCGAGGGCGTGTGGGACAACCGTTTCAGATATGTTGAACAGCTTATTGGTATGGGCGCTAAAATTCAGGTTGACGGCAAAATGGCTGTAATAACAGGTGTCGAAAACCTGACTCCCGCACCGGTTAAGGCGGTTGACCTAAGAGCAGGCGCTGCAATGATTATTGCGGGTCTTATGGCCAAAGGCATAACCGAGGTCGAAAACATTATATACATTGACCGCGGATATGAAAATGTGGCTGAAAAATTCCAAAAGCTTGGCGCTGACATTAAGCGCGTGCCTATTATTAATAAAGAAACAGTTATAAAAAATGCATAAATTGATGGCGGCTATAAAAGCCGCCATACTCATTATATAAATAAGAAAGGGGGATTATTTATGGCGCGTATTTGCACATTGGCAAGCGGCTCCGGCGGCAACAGTACATATATATCTACATCTGACGGTGATATACTTATTGATGCGGGCATTTCTTGCAAGGCGCTTGTGGCGGCGATAGGTGAAGCGGGCGGCGATGTGTCAAGGCTTCGTGCGGTTGCGGTAACGCATACACATAACGACCATATAATTGGCCTCAAAACCTTTTTAAAGAAAACAAAAATCCCTCTGATTGCTTCTGCAGAAACTCTGGAGGGTTTGGCCGAGAAAGATTTTATACCCGAAGGCATAAAGACAATTACTGCAGATAACGGCACTTTAAATTTTGGTGATATGCAACTAGATTTTTTCAAAACTAGTCACGACGCTAAGGGTAGTGGCGGTTATGCAATAACTCTGCCCGATGGCAGACGCGCCGCCGTTTGCACCGACCTTGGTATTATGACCGACGATATAAGAAGCAAAATTTCAGGCTGTGATGCCGTGGTGCTGGAATCTAACCACGATATAGAGATGCTGCGTCGAGGACCGTACCCCGCAAGTCTTAAGCTGCGTATACTGTCGGACGAGGGTCACCTTTCAAATAATGCATGCGCTGCCGAGCTGCCCGCGCTTCTTAAAAGTGGAACCACGCGTTTAATACTTGGTCATTTAAGTCGCGAGAATAACACGCCGCTGTTAGCTTTGTCTGCGGCAAGAGCCACTCTTGCGCAAATCGGAGCTAAAGACGGTGTTGACTATATACTTGAGGCGGCAAAGCCTAAAACGGTAGGGGTGACGGTATTTTGATTAAGGTAACGCTTATAACACTCGGAAAATTAAAAGAAAAATATCTTCGCGATGCGGTGGACGAATATGCAAAACGCTTGTCAAGATATTGCAGGCTTGACATTGTAGAGCTAACCCCCGTAAATCTACCCGAAAAACCATCGCAAAGCGAAATTGATACGGCACTTACAAAAGAGGCTGAAATGATAGAAAAGCGTATACCCGAAGGCAGTGTTGTCACAGCGCTTTGCGTAGAGGGTAAATCGCTTTCAAGTGAACAACTTGCGGATTTTACCCTTAAAAACACAAATGAAGGCAAAAATATGTGCTTTATAATCGGCAGCTCTTACGGTATGAGCGATGTGGTAAAACAAAGAGCAGATTTAAGACTGTCGCTATCACGAATGACCTTTCCGCATCAGTTGTTCAGAGTTATGCTGCTTGAACAAATATACCGCGCCTTTAAAATAAACGAAGGCTCAACCTATCATAAATAGAAATTAAAAAAATGCTTGACCTTGGCCTTGCTTTGTGGTATAATGCTACTACCTCTGCAAGGCTCTTTTTATGTCTAAAAGCAGTCTTATCAACGCAGTTGCACAACATACTGTAGTGTGCTTTCCAAAGGTGCTCTATATGTGCCTTTTGGTACGGTGTGCGATGCACTGTAATGAGGGAGGCAAGCTTGCCCTCGAGGCGAGAAAAAAATAATTCCGTAAAGCGGGAGGTGCCGTTATGAGAGTAAAAATTACACTCGCTTGCACAGAATGCAAGCAACGCAACTACAACACAATGAAAAACAAGAAAAACGACCCTGACAGACTTGAAATGAACAAGTATTGCAGGTTCTGCAGAAAGCACACCTTGCACAAGGAAACAAAGTAAGGAGGGTAATATGATGAAAACTGTCAATAGAATTTGTCAGATTCTTTCGGTTATCTTCGCAGTTGTTTCTTTAGTACTCTTTTTCACCCCATTTGCTACAATTTCTACCGCAAGCGGTGATACAACAATGGTGGGTGCAGCGCTTGGTTTTGGTGCTAAAACTGAACTTGCAGGCACAGAGTATGATATGGCAAGATCGGCAGATATTCTTTTCTGCTTCTGGCTTACCTTAATAGGTGTAGTACTCAGTGTTTTCGCGTTCAAGTCAAAAAAGGTACGTTATTTCGCACCTGCAGTGGGTTTGGGCTCCGGCATTTATATGTTGGTTATAGCCCTCAGTGATGCTACTAAGTTTGTGGACTGTCGTCCTCTTAGTACCACCCTTAAGAACGTTATACCTGCATACGAAAGTTCTGTTTTGTTTACAGCAATCGCACTTTTGCTTTTTGCTGTTGCAGCAGCAGCGTATCTTCTTATCGATGATTACATCGAGGTAACTGAGTCTAAGGGTGCAAAACGCACAATCGCGCAGCGTGTAATCGGCTTCTTAAAGGATTACAAGAGCGAGATTAAGAAAATAGTATGGCCCGGCATAAAGGATGTTGCTAAAAACACAGCAATCGTTCTTCTTATGTGTCTGCTTGTTGGTGCGTTTATCTGGCTTCTTGACCTTGGCATAGGCAATCTTATAGAACTTATTTTAAAATAAGATCGTAGGAGGTAGCGATTATGTCAGAAACAACTGAAGCAAGATGGTATGTTGTACACACTTATTCAGGCTATGAGAATAAGGTTGCAACCGACCTTGCCACAATGGTCGAAAGTCGCGGTATGCAGGACTTAATTCAGGATATTAAAATCCCGATGGAGACCGTTACCGAGATTAAAGACGATAAGGTTCGCGAGGTTGAAAGAAAAATTTTTCCCGGATATGTTTTGATTAAAATGATTGTTACCGATGACAGCTGGTATGTTGTTCGCAACATTCGCGGTTGCACAGGCTTTGTAGGTCCTGCCTCTAAGCCGGTACCGCTCACCGATGCTGAAGTTGCAGCTCTTGGCGTTGAAAAGCACAGCGTAGAAGTAGGCTACAGCGAGGGTGACACCGTTAAGATTATAAACGGTCCGCTTGAAGGTTACAGCGGCGTTATCAAATCAATTGATTTGGCAAACAATAACGTGTGTGTTGTGCTTTCAATGTTCGGCAGAGAAACACCGGTTGAATTAGAACTCGACCAGATTTCTGTTGAAAATTAAGTGTTAATACGCAGAAATGCTTATTAACTTCCGGCATACAAATTTTTTTGCAGTCAAGGTTAACCGTCTGTAAAAATGTGAGCATTTGTGTGTCACGGTGGGAGGAGTATGTATATGAGTACTCCGCCAAGTGTTACTTTAGCAAGGCAAACGCCTTGACTAAACACGGTTACCACGAATAATGGAGGTGCTATTTATGGCTCAGAAAATTACAGGTTATATTAAATTGCAGATTCCTGCAGGTAAGGCAACACCGGCTCCACCGGTTGGTCCTGCACTCGGTCAGCATGGTGTAAACATCATGGAGTTTACCAAGGCATTCAACGAAAGAACCAAAAATGACGTAGGTATGATTATACCTGTTATCATCACTGTTTACGCAGACCGTTCTTTCAGTTTTATTACAAAAACACCACCCGCAGCAGTACTCATCAAGAAAGCATGTGGTATTGAAACTGCATCTGGTACACCTAATAAAACAAAGGTTGCTAAGATTACAAGCGAACAAATTAGAAAAATCGCAGAAACTAAAATGCCCGACCTTAACGCAGCAAGCATTGAAGCAGCAATGAGCATGATTGCTGGTACAGCTCGCAGCATGGGCGTTGAAGTTGTAGATTAAGAGGTAAACGACTATGAAACACGGAAAGAAATACAACGACAGCGCAAAGCTTATCGAAGCAGGTAAGTTTTACGATGTTGAAGAAGCAGTAGCAGTAGCAGTTAAGACCGCTTCTGCAAAATTTGATGAAACCGTTGAACTTCACGTTCGCCTCGGTGTTGACTCACGTCACGCAGACCAGCAGGTTAGAGGTGCTGTTGTTCTTCCAAACGGTACAGGTAAAACTGTAAGAACTCTCGTTCTTGCAAAGGCTGACAAGGCTGAAGCAGCTCTTGCAGCAGGCGCTGACTATGTTGGTGCTGAAGATATGGTTGAAAAGATTCAGAAAGAAAACTGGATGGATTTCGACGTAGTTATCGCTACCCCTGATATGATGGGTATGGTAGGTCGTCTTGGTAAGGTTCTTGGTCCTCGTGGTCTTATGCCTTCACCAAAGGCTGGTACTGTAACACCTGACGTTGCTAAGGCAGTTACCGAAGCAAAGGCTGGTAAGATTGAGTACCGTCTTGACAAAACCAACATCATTCACTGCCCAATCGGCAAAGTATCATTTGGTCCGGAAAAGCTTCAGGAAAACCTTGACGCACTTATGGGTGCTATCATCAAGGCTAAGCCTGCTGCAACAAAGGGTCAGTACGTTAAATCTTGCACAGTGGCTACAACAATGGGCCCCGGCGTTAAGATCAACGTTGCTAAATTTGGTGCTTAATTAAAGCTTAAAGCCGTCCGAAAGGACGGCTTAATTTTTTAAACTTTCGTTTCTAATTGACAAAATATTCTAACTATGATATATTGAATATAACATAAGGATTTGTAGCAGATCGCGGTCTGTTAAAATTTATATATTTAAGACTTATCGAAGCGATCTGTTTTTTACAGGTCGCTTTTTGCTGTTTAAAATTTCGAAAGTGATTGAGGAACACAAGGAACCGTCCCCTGTGTTGCCGAGGCTCTGCCCGCTATTTTAGAGGGACTAAGCAAAATGGGATTTTGCTTTGAGGTACTAGAATCAAATACATTCGGTTTTCATCAAAATTTAAATAACTAACAAAATCATTAAGGAGGATATTATGGAATATTTAATAGCTTGTGATTTAGAGGGTATTCACGGAGTGGTAGGTGAGCCAAACAAGGGACTTTTAAAGGAGCTTACTGATTATAAACTTGCCACAACCAATGCTGAAAAGGAAATAAACGCTGCTGCGAAGGCGCTTTTTGACAGTGGCGCTACTAAGGTTGTTTTGTGGGATAACCACGGCGGTATGGAAAATGTTGATCCTGATAATATTGATAGCCGCGTGATACACATAAATATAAATGCTATCAAGGGTTATCCTCGTTATGATTTTGTAAGAGAGCACAATTTTGACGGTATTGTTTATATTGGCTACCATTCACGCGAAGGCACTTTAAATGGTGTTTTGGCGCACACGTTTAGCTCGGTTGCTATTCAGTATATGAAGATTAACGGCAAGGCGGTAGGCGAACTTGAAATAGATAGTTATATCTGCGCAAAGCATGGTATTGCGCCTATATTCTTCTCGAGTGACGATATTTGTGTTGCGCAGTTTAAGGAAACCGCGCCTAATATAACAAGCGTTATTACCAAATATGCAAAGGGTAGAAATTCCGCCGATTTTATTGACGAATATAAGGTGCTTGAGGATATATACAACGGAGTGTGTGAAGCAGTTAAAAAAGACAACCCACTTATATCAATGACCACACCGCTGGAACTGGAGGTTAGATATACCCGAATGGAACGCGCCGCAGAAAAGTTTAAGCTTGCAAAAGATAAGAACATACCCGTAAGATACGGCGAGGACGCACATATACTATTTTTTGAAATTGATAAAATAGACGATGTACCATTCTTTTACTAAAAGATAAATTTTTGTTTGGTGAAAATAATGAAACTTAAAGCTAATGCAAAAATAAATCTAACGCTTGATGTTTTGGGTAAGCGCGAGGACGGATACCACCTTATTGACTCGGTATTTCAATCGGTGTCGCTAGTCGATAACACAAGGGGACGGTTCTCTGTCCTGAGATAAAAGACACCACTCCGTCCCCTGTCTTATTAAGAGAAAATGTTTTATCAATACGACAAATCAGCAGATTAACAGGGGTAAGTTTTAATATTGTGAGGAAATTTTAACCACACAATAGAACCGTCCCCTTGTGTTATGGAGTGGTAATATGAAATACATTAAATTTCTAATTGCGTTGCTAATGTTTGTTTTTATAATTGCGGTTCCATTCAGTGTGTCGGCAATTGATACAGGATTGATTACACAATCGTTATCCGATGAAGAAGCTTCTGATATCGTAAAACAACGAGAATTTGTAAAGATCACATCTTATACACCGTTGACGGCAAAATGTTTTGATGTTAGCGATGATCATATGGTTGTAATTGGTGCAGATACGGGAGATACCGCTATTATTGCAGTTTATAATGACAGTGGTATATTTCAATATGGATTTAAAACAAAGGAATACGGAAGTTTCAGGGTTATGTGGAGCGGGAATGATATAGCCTATTACAGCATTCGCAGTGCACTCATATTTGAAATAAATGAAGATGGCAAAATAACGGAAATATGTCGTGCGGCAAACACAATGGAAAATAGTATTTATGATCGAGATATCTTGTTGTCCACCACTCGAAAGGTGGGTACCGCCACTTATAGTATGACAAACGAACGATCTGTTGCTGACGCTCTTTCCTCATCCTTCAAAAAAATAATAAAAACAGATGCGGAAAGTTCCAGAGTCATATATGACGCAAGTGGTAATCAAAATACACGCGTGGTGGGCGGAATAGTTATTTTTTTAATACTATCGTCAGTTATAGTTAGCAGTATCGTTGTAGGTATAAAAAAGCATTGCAAAAGGGAGACGATAACAGGTAATAACACAGGGGACGGGTCTCTGTGTTGACAAAACCAACTTTCAAACGGTTGATTTGTAATCGTTTTCTATCACTCTATAAAACCTACAAAACAGGTAGCACTCAATTTGAGCGTTACCTGTTTCTTTTTACCCATCATATCTTAGGGAATATAATGTTTCAAATAGAGAATTTATTATTGCCTAAGGTTTACAACAAATGTTACTTGAAAAAGCCTTTTAGGTATGTTATTATTTTAAGCGGTAAATTTCGATATTCAGGTGATAAAAATGGAAGTTGCTTTTAGTAACGTGCTTGTAACACTTTTATACATAATACCGGGTTTTATATGCTGTAAAACAAAAATTGCAAAGGCAGACCATCTGTCAACCCTTTCGGCAATACTTGTTTACGTTTGCTCGCCCTGTATGGTTGTAGCCTCTTTTATGGAAACCGAACGCTCTTGGCGTATGTTAGGGCAGATTATGCTGTTTTTTGTAGTTTCACTTGCAATACAAACAGCGCTTACTTTTATATTATACGGAGTATTCCGTAAAAAGTTTGAAAACGTTAAATACCGTATGCTCACAGTCAGCTTCGGCCTTGGCAACGCAGGATTTTTTGGTATTCCGATTATTAAGGCTTTATTACCAGGTCACCCCGAGGTTGCCTGCTTTGCGTGCGTTTATATTGTGGGTATGAATATGCTCACCTTTACCATTGGTGCATACTGTCTTACGGGCGATAAAAAGCGCATGACGTTAAAAAAGGCATTTTTGAATCCGCCGTTTATAAGCCTTATCGTAGCGCTTATATTATATGGTATAAATTTTCAAAGCTTTATGCCCGAGCTTTTAGGTAACGCGGTTGGACTGCTTAACAAAACCACCACACCTCTTTGTATGATAATTTTAGGCATCAGACTTGCGTCGGTTTCGTTTAAAAAATTGTTTACACGCGCATATGTTTATATTATATGCGCCTGCAAGCTGCTGATTTTTCCGTTTGTGTGTCTTGCAATTATATATTTCTTGCCGCTTGACCCCGTATTTAAAGCTGCTATGTTTATTTTAGGCGGCACACCTTGTGCCGCGGTTATGCTTAATATTGCCGAAATGTATGACGGTGAAACCGAGCTTGCCGCAAACTGTGTACTGCTTAGCACACTGCTTTGCGTGTTTACAATACCAATTTTAAATATGGTATCGGTTAATTTGTTCGCTTGACAAGCGTAAATAAATTGGTTTGATTATCTCAATGTTTTATGGAGGTAAATTATGGTAGAAACTTTAAAGGTAATTTTTATGTTTGTTTCGGGCTTGTTGTTGCTTATAAAGGGCGGCGACTGGTTTGTTGACTCGGCTTGCGGTATTGCAAGACGCTTTAAAATGCCCGAAATTCTCATCGGCGCTACGGTTGTGTCAATAGGCACTACACTTCCTGAGGTTATGGTGTCTTTGCAAGGCGCGCTTAACGGTCAGGGGGCTATGGCATACGGCAATGCAAACGGTTCTATTATTTGCAATACAGCACTTATTGCGGCTGTGACTGTTGCGATAGCGCCATCGGTTGTTGACCGAAAGAGTATGAAAATACCCGTTATATTCTTTTATATGGCGGCGGCAATTTATGTGTTGGTGGCATACGTTATAAAGGATTTTAGCCGTGCGATAGGCCTTGTTCTTTTGGGTGTGTTTGTGGTTTATATGATATATGCTGTTATAAGCGCAGTTAAAAATCCGCAGACCTCACTTGAGGAGAATTGCGACGAACCTGCCGAAAACAATAAGGGCGGTATGGCAAAGGATATTATAATGCTTATTGTTGGTGCGGCGTGCATTGCCGTTGGCGCAAGATTTTTAATAAACAGCGCAACCTCAATAGCGCAGTTTTTTGGAGTACCCGAGTCCGTAATTGCACTCACAATCGTGGCACTTGGCACATCCTTGCCCGAGCTTGTAACAGCAATCACCTCACTTGTTAAGGGTCATGGCGCGTTATCACTTGGCAATATCATAGGCGCAAACCTATTTAACCTTGTGCTTGTAAGCGGCGCAGCCATTGCGGCATCACCGTTTCCGTTGCCAAGCGAAAAGACGGTGTTTGGTCAGAACGCTTCGCTTGTGGTTGATATGCCTGTAATGCTTGGAGTGATGTCGATATTATGCATACCTGCGCTCATCCGCGGCAAGTTGTCGCGTTGGCAGGGCATATTATTACTTGGCGTTTATGTTGCGTTTTTGATATTCCAGTTTGTTATATAAAATAAATGGGCTGCCTCACTTTTCTTAGTGAGATAGCCTTAGTTTTACTTATCTTGTTAAATTTTTAAACCAACCAAGTATTGTGAAGTTGTCGGCGAATTTAAACTCTAAAATGCCCATTATAAACACGAACACTATAATAATTGGTAAAACATAGGTGAAATACGGCTTAAGCCAACGAGCTACCTTTGGTCCCTTGCCCATATTGGCTTCGCGGAGAAAATTGTCAAAGCCCCAGCCTTTTTTGCTTGTGCAGAAAAGTATATATACAAGCGAGCCCAAAGGCAATAAACAGTTGCTTACTATAAAATCTTCAAGGTCAAGCACGTTTGTATTTGAATTAAATGGGTGGAAATTGCCCAAAACGTTATATCCAAGGGCACATGGAAGTGACAATATAAGCATTGCTATGCAACAAATAATGCAGGCCTTAATTCTTTTCCATCCTGTAATTTCACGCACACAGGCAAGTATGTTTTCAAACACGGCAAGCACGGTTGACATAGCGGCAAAAAACATAAATAAGAAGAAAAGTGAGCCCCATATTCTACCGCCGACCATATTGTTAAACACCTTTGCCATTGCCACAAACAAAAGACTTGGGCCCGAACCTGCTTCTACATCAAAGGTAAAGCAAGCGGGGAATATGATAAGGCCGGCAACAATCGCCACAAAGGTATCAAGAACTAAAATGTTAATTGATTCGCCCATAAGGGTACGGTCCTTGCCAATATAGCTGCCAAAAATAGCCATAGAGCCGATACCAAGACTTAGTGTGAAGAACGCTTGATTCATAGCTCCAACAATAACATTACCATTAATCTTATTTATATCGGGTTTAAGATAAAAGCTCAAACCTTCTTTTGCGCCGTCAAGTGAAAAACCGCGAACGGCAAGCACTATCATAAGAAGCAGTAATAACACCATCATATATTTTGTTATACGCTCAAGACCTTTTTGCACGCCAAAAGACAGTATAACGAAGCCGAGTATTACAACTATTGCCATAAAGCCCACCATAACGGGCACATTTGACAGCATATTACCAAAAAGCGCTGATGATGCCGATTCGGTAAGACCTGTCATATCACCTTTTACAAAGCTTACAAAGTAGTAAAGTATCCAGCCTGCAACCGAGGTGTAAAACATCATAAGCAGCATGTTACCAATAAAAGCAGCAACACCATGATAGTGCCATTTTTGGTTTGGCTTTTCAAGGTTTTGATAGCATTTTATAACACTTGCCTGACTGGCGCGCCCCACCGAAAATTCCATGATCATAACAGGTAATCCTAAAATTACCAAAAAAATTAAATACAGTAATACAAACGCGCCACCGCCATATTGACCGCACATCCACGGAAATTTCCACACATTGCCGCAGCCAATGGCACAGCCAGCGCTAAGCAGTATAAAACCAAGTCTGCTTCCTAATTTTTCTCTTTCCATAACAAAACTCCAAAATAAAATTACCAATGTATTTTATCAAATATATTTATTTTAGTCAAGTAAAGTATTTTGCATTGATTTTATGAGAAAAATATGATAACATAAATAAAAAGGTTTGGTGATATTTATGAACAATATCTGGCACGATGTATCTCCCGAAAGAATAAAACCCGACGATTTTTTGTGCGTTATTGAAATTCCAAAAGGCAGCCGCAAAAAATACGAGCTTGATAAAGAAACGGGTTATATAATTCTTGACCGTGTGCTTTATACATCTACTCATTACCCTGCAAACTATGGGTTTATTCCGCGCACCTATGGTGACGACAACGACCCGCTTGATGTATTGCTTATCTGTGCCGAGGATTTAGAGCCGCTAACCTTAGTACGTGCATACCCAATTGGTGTTATTGCCATGGTTGACAATGGCTCACGCGATGAAAAGATTATTGCAATTCCGTGCAACGACCCAAATTACAATATGTATAAATCTATCGACGAGCTGCCGCGCCATATATTTGATGAAATGCGTCATTTCTTTGCGGTATATAAAAATCTTGAAGAAAAGGAAACCGCGGTAGAAGAGGTTGCAAATGCCCAAGAGGCTATAAAAATTATTGAAGAGGCAATAGCGCGTTATAACGAGGTATTTTTAAAATAAGGTGATAATATGAAAATTGTTGAAATCAGTTTAAAAGAAAAATATCAAATTTTAGGCGAGGAGGGTCGCAATCCAACCCTTACCTGCTATTTGCCTTATAATTTGGTAGAAATGGGCCGAGCAGATGAAATGCGTCCCACAATGGTAGTATGCCCCGGTGGCGGCTATGCCTATTGTTCAGAGCGCGAGGCTGAACCCATTGCGCTTAAATTCTTGAATTGGGGATTTAATGTGGTTATACTTCGTTATTCCTGTGCGCCACACCGTTACCCCATTCAGCTTCGCGAGGTGGCAGCAGCTTTTGAGGAAATCTATAAAAATGCTAACGAGTGGCACTGCGATACCGAAAAAATTGGTATAATCGGTTTTTCGGCAGGTGGACATTTGGCGGCTCACTACAGCAACGCTTATAATAGCGATGCCGTACGTCAAATATTCCCAGAAAGCAAAAAGCCAAGCTTTAGTGTGCTTTGCTACCCTGTAATTTCAGCCGATGAAACCTTTGCCCACAAGGGCAGCTTTGTGAATTTGTTAGGTGAGTATCCACAAGGCGCAAATGTAGAAAAATATTCTTGCGACAAAATGGCTACTGCAGATACACCGCCCGCATTTATCTGGCACACCGCCGAGGATGCTTGCGTTCCCGTTAAAAACAGTCTGGCTTACGCTGCCGCTCTTGCCGATAACAACGTTCAGTTTAGTTTACATATATACCCATACGGCGAGCACGGACTTTCAACTGTGGATCATCTTACAAATGATGATTGTAGATTGGGATCAAAAGTTATTTTGGCAAGCAACTGGCTTGATGAATTTAAAGCTTGGTTTGATAATACTATTTAATTAAAAAAGCTCCCGACAAATTTGTCGGGAGCTTTTTAGTGATGGTGGTGACAATGGTGTTCGCCGCTATGCTCTATATGACAATGCCTGTCATGGCAGTGCTCGTCGCTTGTTTCAAACTCAAGTGTTGAGTGGGTTATACCGTGTTCGGCGAGTTCTTCGCGGATTAAATGTTTAACTGTGTGTGGGTCGCTGTCGGTTACAATGTGCATTGTGGCGTAAATGTTTTGCCCGTCAAGCGAACGCAAATGTATGTGATGCGTATCTATTACGTCATCTATTTTACATATATGCTCTTTAATTTCGTCAACCGAAATGTTGTTGGGCGTTTTTTCAAGAAATATATCAAGCACGGTTTTTAGATTTTTGATAGCGCTTAATAAAATAAAAATTGCAACGCCTATGGACATTATCGGGTCAAGCAAGGCCCAATTAGTAAATCGCATAACTATGGCGCCTATAAGCACTACCGCCCAACCGAGCACATCCTCAAGCATATGCAAATTTACCGCTTTTTGATTTACCGATTTGCCACCGTGGGTAAAGTATGCGGCTAAAAAGTTTACAACCACACCCACTATACTAAACAAAATCATACCGTTATAGTTAATGGGTGAGGGGGTTATAATTCGCTCGATAGCGTTTACAATTACCGCCGCAGATCCAAAGAGTAAAATAAAGGTTGTAATCACACCGCCCAATACCGAATATCTTGCATAGCCATAGGTGTAACGCTTGTCGGGCTGACGGCGCGATTTTTTCTCAAGAAAATAAGAAAAACCAATGCTTGCCGCGTCGCCGATATCGTGTACTGCGTCCGACATAATTGCCACACTGCCAGTAAAAATGCCGCCAATAAATTCAAATATAGAAAAACATAAATTAAGTATAAATGCAATTAAAATATTCTTTTCGCTTTTCATATTATCACCTGTTGACAAATTTGTTTGTATCACATACAATATGTTTAATATAGAACAAAGTGTTCTATAACTCAATATATGATTTTTGTCTTTTGTAAATTACCGAACAAAAAAGGAGATTTGTATGGACAGACGACAGCGCAAAACCCGAGATGCCATATTTAAAGCGTTTATAGAACTATTATCACACAAAGATTTTGCCTCCATCACGGTAGGTGAAATTATAGAACGTGCCGATATAGGTCGCGCCACCTTTTATTCTCATTTTGAAACCAAGGATTATCTGTTAAAAGAGCTGTGTGAAGAGCTTTTTTGTCATTTATTTGACACCGACAAGGGCGAAAAGGGGCATCACCATATCTTTAGCTGCGATACAAACGATTCGCTCTTTTTACATCTGTTTAAGCATATAGCAAAAAACGATAACCAGATTTTAGAGCTACTGTCTTGTGAAAACAATCAGCTGTTTTTGCGATATTTTAAATCACAGCTTTTATCGCTTGTTGACAGCAATCTTGAAACGCTGAAAAAAGAAAAGCACAATGATTTGCCACGCGACTTTTTAGTAAACCATATAGCCTCTACCTTTGTAGAAACGGTAAAATGGTGGGTCGACGATAAATGCCGACTTTCCCCCGAGCAAATCACAAATTATTTTTTAAGTGTAATATAAATTTTTCAAGGCGAAAGCTTACAGCTTTCGTCTTTTTTTATGCGCTTTTTGCGACAGGGTTTTTAGTGTTTAAAGTATATAATGATAATGCGAGGTGGGCGATATGGTAGTATATGCCGATATTTTAATAATTGTAAATTTTGTGGTAGATTATTTTTTAATTTCTATAGCTGCCCATTTTTTAAATAAAAAGCCGCGACTTTGGCGGCTTCTTTTATCGGCAGGTACAGGCGGTATATTTTCACTTTACATATTTTTGCCCGAGAGCAGCTTCGTTTTTCAGAGCATAATTCAAATTCTTATGTCTATGGCGCTGTGTCTTATAGCGTTTGGGTTTGGCAATATAAAAAGTTTTTTAAAAAGCAGTGCCGTTTTATTTGCCGTTAATTTTGCATATAGCGGTGCTATGATTGCGGTGTGGTTAATTTTTAAGCCGCACGGTATGGCAATAAACAATTCGGTGGTTTATTTTGACATATCGCCACTGTTTTTAATAGTGTTTTCGGTTATCGGTTATTTTGTGGTTGTTTTATTACGCAAAATTTTAAAAAAACCGTTTGCTGATAACACCTATTGTACTGTCAGTGTTTTTTGTGGGAATAAAAGTCTTACGCTACGCGGCATAGCCGACACGGGAAACAGCATTAGCGACGTGTTTGGAACATCAGAAATATTTATAACCGAAAAAAGCGCTGTCGATGCGCTTTTGGGCGAACAGATAAACAACCCCGTCCGATTTAGAAAAATCCCCTGTACTACAGTAGCCGGTGAAAGTCTACTCGACGGTTACCGTATAGATTATGCCGAGGTAGGTTTTAATAATAAAAAATACAGTTTCAAAAATCCCGTATTGGCTGTATCATTGACACCACTTATAGATTCGCAAATAATAGTAAATCCCGAAAACTTAAATTAGTAAAGAGGTTTGGTTATGAATATTATAAAATACATAAAAAATATACTTGTAAAAATTTTTTCGCAAAAAGCACTATATTATATTAACGGGCCCGAAACACTACCTCCGCCGCTTGATGCGCAAGAAGAAAACGAGCTGCTTGCAAGTAATACCGACAAAGCAAAAGAAAAGCTTATTGTTCACAATCTGCGGCTTGTGGTTTACATAGCGCGAAAGTTTGACACAGCGCCTACAGGTATAGAAGATTTAATTTCTATTGGCACAATAGGTCTTATAAAGGCGGTCAACACCTTTTGTCCCGACAAGAATATTAAGCTTGCAACATACGCATCACGGTGTATTGAAAATGAGATTTTAATGCATCTGCGGAAGGTATCGTCAAGGCGAAACGAAATTTCTATCGACGAGCCGCTCAACACCGATTGGGACGGTAACGAACTGTTGCTTTCGGATGTTTTGGGAAGTGAGCCCGACGAAGTAGGCCGAGAAATCGAGCAAGAGGACGAACGGCATCAGCTAAACGGTTTTGTGTGTAGCTTGCCGCCACGCGAGCGTCAGATTATGGAAATGCGTTTTGGTATGAACGGCTACCCGGAATATACGCAAAAACAGGTGGCTGACGCGCTTGGAATATCGCAGTCATATATATCACGGCTTGAAAAGCGAATTATAGTAAAACTAAAAAAACAAATTGAAAAAGCGGTGTGAATAATGTAAAATATATTCGGTGATAAAATTGGAATATTTGGCGCTTTATTTACTTTTTATAAATGTAGTTGCTGCGATTATTTGTATAATCGATAAACTGAAGGCGAAAATTGACGGCTGGCGCATACCGGAAAAAACATTATTTATAACAAGCCTTGTTGGCGGCGCTTTAGGTATGTATATTACAATGCAGCTTATCCGTCATAAAACAAAACAAAAACGCTTTATGATAGGCCTGCCCGTTATAATGCTTGCTCAGTGCGCGCTACTTATTTGGGTTTTACACATAGCGGCTTGACAAAACATATAATATGATATAAAATAAGTAAAACAAAATATTCTTCGGGGCGGGGTGCAATTCCCCACCGGCAGTAAGAGGTTATTTGCCTTAAAGCCTGCGAGCCTTTTTAGGTTGATTTGGTGCAATTCCAAAGCCGACGGTACAGTCCGGATGGTAGAAGATAAAAATTTTATTTAATGAATTTTTACGCCCCCACATTTTTGTGGGGGTTTTATTTTTGGGGTGGTTTTATGCAAAAACAAAACATTCGCAACATAGCGGTTGCGGCAATTATGGGCGCTATCGGCTTTATTCTTATGATGCTTGAATTTTCGATTTCGTTTTTAATTCCATCGTTTATAAAATTTGATTTTTCTGAACTACCGGCTCTTATTACCGCATTTGCATTAGGTCCTTGGTGGGGAGTGCTCGTATGCTTGATAAAAAATGCGTTACATCTTTTTGTGGGTACAACAGCGGGTGTGGGTGAACTTTCAAACTTTGTCTTGGGCGCTATATTTGTATATGTTAGCGGCATTATTTATAAGAGAAACAAAAGCCGCAAGGGCGCTTTAATAGGCGCTTTAATAGGCGCGGTTTTGATGGCGGTTATAAGTGTTGCTACAAACTATTTTTTTGTATATCCTATTTACGCAAAAATGTTAATTCCTATGGATGCAATCGTGGGTATGTATTCAGCGCTTTTACCGTCGGTCGATAATCTTTTTAAAGCGCTGCTTATATTCAATTTACCCTTTAATTTAGCAAAGGGGTTGATAGATGCTGCTATCTGCTTTGCTATATACAAAAAACTGTCACCAATTTTAAAAAGCAAAAAATAACAGTTGACAAATAAAACAAGTAGTAGTAAAATACTACACGACAAATGAATATATAGTCCTTATCAAGAGTGACGGAGGGTACAGGCCCTATGAAGTCCGGCAACCTGAGCTTTTCAAGGTGCCAAATCCTGCGGATTATCCGAAAGATAAGATTTTTATAAGCCGTTTATCTTTTGGTAAGCGGCTTTCATTTTTGTATGGAGGAATGAATATGTATAAAAAATTATTTACTTCTGAATCGGTAAATGAAGGGCATCCCGATAAGGTGTGCGACCAAATTTCTGACGCAATACTTGATGCGATGCTCGCGCAGGACAAGCAGTCTCGCGTAGCGTGCGAAACCTTTTGTACAACCAATATTGTAAATGTAATGGGTGAAATCACCACAAACGCAAATGTTGATATTGAGGCGGTTGTCCGCGAGGTTTTGTGTGATATTGGTTACAACAGCAAAGAAGAGGCTTGCTTTGACGGTAAGACCTGCAAGGTTGTTGTAAATCTCGATAAGCAGTCACCCGACATTGCGCTTGGTGTTGATAATTCACTCGAGCTTAAAGACGGCGAGGATGATAAATATAATCAGCACGGCGCAGGTGACCAGGGTATGATGTTTGGCTACGCTTGTGACGAAACACCCGAGCTTATGCCACTTGCCATTTCATTGGCGCACAAAATGTCATACAAACTCACTTGTGTTCGTAAATCGGGCGAGCTTGCATATCTTCGTCCTGATGGCAAAACTCAGGTTACTATTGAGTATAATGAGGACGGAACACCGAAGCGCGTAGATGCAGTTGTTGTATCTACCCAACACAGTGCCGATATCGACCTTGAAACACTGCGAAAAGACGTTTTAGAAAAGATAATTAAGCCTGTTATTCCAGAGTCGCTTATTGATGACGAAACACAAATCTTTATAAATCCAACAGGCCGTTTTGTTATAGGCGGTCCTCAGGGTGACACAGGTCTTACAGGGCGCAAGATTATTGTTGATACATACGGTGGTGCGGCTCGTCACGGTGGCGGCGCATTTTCGGGCAAGGATCCTACAAAGGTTGACCGCTCTGCTGCGTATGCTGCTCGTTACGTTGCAAAAAATATTGTAGCTGCGGGCATAGCTTCAAAATGTGAGGTACAACTCGCTTACGCTATCGGCGTAGCAAAGCCTGTTTCAATTATGGTTGATACCTTTGGTACAGGTAAGTTTGATGACGTGGTTATCGCAGATGCAGTACAAAAGGTGTTTGACCTTCGCCCCGCAGCAATAATCGATAAGCTCCAATTACGCAGACCAATTTACCGCAAGACCTCAAACTACGGTCACCTCGGTCGCGAGGATCAGGACTTTACCTGGGAAAAGACCGATAAAATCGAAGAATTAAAAGCAATACTTGGCTAATATTATATAAAAAGGAGAAACAATTATGAGCAATTATAATATAGAAACTAAGTGTGTTCAGGGCGGTTATACACCAGGTAACGGTGAACCCCGTCAGATACCGATTGTGCAAAGCACAACCTTTAAATACGCTACAAGTGAAGATATGGGCAAGCTTTTTGACCTTGAGGCATCGGGATATTTTTA
>JAZUOS010000028.1:0-22737 GCA_045604765.1 Acutalibacteraceae bacterium
GTGTGGACTACCAGGGTATCTAATCCTGTTTGCTACCCACACTTTCGTGCCTCAGCGTCAGTTAGAGCCCAGTAAGCCGCCTTCGCCACTGGTGTTCCTCCGAATATCTACGCATTTCACCGCTACACTCGGAATTCCGCTTACCTCTACTCCACTCAAGAACTACAGTTTTGGATGCAGTTCCGGAGTTGAGCTCCGGTATTTCACATCCAACTTGCAGTCCCGCCTGCGCACCCTTTACACCCAGTAAATCCGGACAACGCTTGCCACCTACGTATTACCGCGGCTGCTGGCACGTAGTTAGCCGTGGCTTCCTCTTTAGCTACCGTCATTTATTTCTTCACTAAAAACAGAAGTTTAAAATCCGAAGACCTTCTTCCTTCACGCGGCGTTGCTGCATCAGGGTTTCCCCCATTGTGCAATATCCCCCACTGCTGCCTCCCGTAGGAGTCTGGGCCGTGTCTCAGTCCCAATGTGGCCGTTCAACCTCTCAGTCCGGCTACCGATCGTCGACTTGGTGGGCCGTTACCCCACCAACTATCTAATCGGACGCGAGGCCATCCTTCAGCGGATTGCTCCTTTGGTACAAAAGAGATGTCCCAATTGTACATCATGCGGTATTAGCAGTCGTTTCCAACTGTTGTCCCCCTCTGAAGGGCAGGTTCCTCACGCGTTACTCACCCGTCCGCCACTAAGATAAACAAGAAAAATCCTTTAGTAAACTAATATCATTTTCAGCGTTTATCTCCGTTCGACTTGCATGTGTTAGGCACGCCGCCAGCGTTCGTCCTGAGCCAGGATCAAACTCTCTAAAAATTTGTATTTACACGCTCAAAGCGTTTAAATCTTTTTATAAGTTCTTTCGACTCATTTACTTAATGCTGACGCATTAATAATTGTCCTTGATTTCTTTCAGATTTCTCTTAAGAATTGTCGGGTCCTTATTATCTTGTCGTTGTTTAATTTTCAAGGTTCGTTTTGCACCCTTTTGGGCACTCCAAGCGCACCCTTTCTCAAAGGTGCCCGATTATATTACCACACCAATAGCAGTTTGTCAACACTTTTTTTCAAATTTTTTAAAGTTTTTTTAAACTTTTTCTCAGACTATAAAAACACACTATATATTGGGGTTTATATTACTTTTACACCACTACTCTACAAGAAAAAGCAGGCAAATTTTGCCTGCTTTTAAAAATTATCCTAAAAAGTTAAACACGCCTATCGACTGTAAGAACAGCAACATCATAAGTGCTGGCGCTATATACTTAATCATAACTGTATAAAGCTTCTTTCTGCCAAATTTGGCGCCGCTGCTTTCAACCTCGTCTATAACCCATTTTGGTTTTACAACCCAACCGATTACAATGCAAGTAAGCAATGATATAACAGGCATAAGCAAGCTGTTGCTTACATAGTCAAGCACATCAAGTAGATTTTGCCCTGTGGCGCCTGTGGGCAATGTCACACCAAAGCTTAACACATTATAACCAAGACAAACCACAACAGCAGCGCATGCTGCAACAATCGTTATAATAATGCTTATCTTTTTTCGGCTTGATTTAAAACTTTCCATACAAGAGCCAACTATTGCCTCCATAATAGATACGCTTGAGGTCAGCGCGGCAAACGCAACCATTATAAAGAACATAGGTCCAATTATGCGACCTGCAAAGCCCATAGCGTTAAACACTTGAGGAAGCGATTGGAAAATAAGACCAGGTCCCGCCTTCATACCCTCAGTGCCCATAAACACATAAACCGCAGGCACAACCATGAGACCGGCTAAAAACGCCACTATGGTATCAAAAACCTCTATCTGCGCTACCGATTTATTAAGGTCAACATCCTTTTTAACATAAGAACCATAGGTGATCATTATGCCCATAGCAACCGAAAGTGAGAAAAACAGCTGACTCATAGCATCAAGCAAAACGCTCATGAAACCTTTAAAGGTAAGCCCTGTGAAGTCTGGTTTTACATAAACCAAAAGTCCTTGCAAGCCCGTGCGAACCTCGCCGTTTGCATCGGGCTCACTTTTTGTTGTGAGCGAGAACACGCTTATGCCAAGAACAAGGACAAGCAACGCAGGCATTATTATTTTTGAAAAACGCTCAATGCCCTTTTCAACGCCGCAAAAAACAATAAATGCGGTTATTGCGAGAAACACAAGCATCCAAACAATAGGCGGTGTTTTTGATGTAATGAAGTTTGCGAAATAATCACTTGTTGCCGTTGCCGTAAACTCAGTTACCGAAGACACCATATATTTAAGTATCCAGCCACCAATAACTACATAATATGTTATAATGATTGATGGCACAGCAAATGTAAATTTGCCCAGGAATGACCACTTTGGATTTATGGTTTTAAAAGCATCGAGCGAGCTTTTGCCCGTTTTTCTGCCGATAGCAATATCGGTCATTAAAAGCGAAAAACCAAAGGTTAAAACCAAAATCAAATATACTATTAAAAACAGTCCGCCGCCATGCTTTGCCGCAAGGGTTGGAAAACGCCAAATGTTACCAACGCCAACTGCACTGCCCGCTGCCGCAAGCACAAAACCAATACTGCCGCTAAAACTACTCTTTTTTGTTTGAGTTGCCATATTAAAATCTCCTAAAATGAAATAACCATTGTAAAACAATGGTTGTTTTACCACTTTAATGCGCTAAATGCAACAGTTTTTTCTATTCGCCCTCAAGTATAGCCAGCATAAGAATGCCTACAATGATAATACCGATAAACAGGTACTGCTTTACAGTTAATTTTTCCTTTAAGAATATTCTTGACAAAAGCAACGATACAACACAAACCGAAGAAATAATCGGTGCTGCAATTGCGCCGTTGCCGCTCATTGCATATACATAGGTAAGCTGTCCTGCGGTTTCGCAAACTGCCGCAATCATTTTGTCTTTTTGTTTTGTTATTTCAAACTTTACCTTCTTTATTTTCATAAAGATAAACAAAACAACCGCAACCAAAGCAAAGGTTAACTCGTATGCTGTGTTGGCAACCATTTCAATGTTTTCTTCAGTAACAAATCTAAGCGGTGTGATTTCTGTATCAAGATAATACACATCTAAAAAGCTACCAAAAGCATCAATTATAGCATAGCCAAAAGGCATCATAAAAGCAATTACAGCAAGTTTTTTGCCATATTTGTTTGCTCGGTTGCTCTCTTTTTTCTCTAAAAAGCCTACGCCAAGAATACCAACTACAATAATGCCTATTGCAATCCAAGCATAAACAGATATGCTTTGTCTTAAAAACAGCATACACAAAAGAGAGCAAATTGCGCCGGATGTGTTTTCAATAGGATCGGAAATAGATTCTTCTAAAAAACGAATTCCAAAAAAGGATAACGCCATAGATCCTATGTAACAAAGTGATACAGGCAAATAATCGATTATGTGCGTCAATCTAAAACCAACGTTTTGAGTGCACAAAGTAAAAACAGCATGAAGCCCCATAACCAAGCCAACCAAAACACAAACTTTTAAATGGCTGTACTTTTCGTTGTCATGAGAGCCTTTTTTATAAAATAATTCTGCAGCACCCCAAATTAATGTGGTGGCTAAAGTAAAAAATATCCACATATTTCTTCAACTCCATAAATAATTGATTTAAAATTTATTTATAAGTTGGTTTTTGGGGGTGGTCTGCGCCGAAAGTGCCTATTGGCAACTCGGTTTCTATATCGTTTAGTCATAAATTTAAACCTTAAATTTCACCTTGTACTTTTTTGCGCCGATTTTTGAGATAAGCAGCATACGCAAATCCTCAATAGTGCCACCCGTGACGGTAGATTTGTCAACTATGTATGACTGGTTTGAATTTATATAAAGATAAATATATCCTTTTGTTTCATACACACGCCACATTGCGTCATATTTAACAGCGCTTGTTCCAGTGTGCAAGCCATTGTCGCTTGTTTCAGTAACATCATTCTCGGTAAAAACAAAATGATTTTCGGAATTTTTAATAACTTTGTTTTTATTATATCGTATTTTGGGTAACCCAAAATACACAAAAACTATAAAAGCGTTCCAAAGCAAAAAAAGGCAAAAACTTGGCAATAATCCTGTCGTAAATGTTCGGCTGATAGCCGCAAAAACAAAAACAAATATCATATATATTTCCATAAGTAAAATAAGAACATTAAAAAAACGTGCTCGACTTAAATTATGAAACCTATTAAATTTTTTAATCGTTTCCCAGTCGTATTTAGAGGAAGCTTTTATTTCCATATTATTCACCAACTAATTTTTTAGCAAAGTCGGCAAGTTCTTCATCACTGTAGAACTCTAAAGTGATGGTGCCTTTTCCCTTTCCTTTAGATTTTATTTCTACCTTTCTGCCAAGCTCATTTTTGAGAGATATTTCAACCTCGCTGTAAAAATTATTTTTTGCGGAAGGTGATTTTTTATCGGTCTTGGGTTTTGATTTTGTCATAGCCTCAAGCTCGCGCACAGATGCGCCTGCAAGAGCCGCTTTTAGCATTTCTGCGGCAATTTCATCACTGTCGGCTGCAAGTATTGCGCGTGCGTGACCTGCCGTAATATCACCGTTTTTAAGCGCCTCAAGAACCTCATCATTAAGATTAAGCAGTCGTAGGGCGTTTGTAACGGCGCTTCGTGACTTACCAACACTTTCGGCAACCTGTTCTTGAGTTAGACTATAAACGTCTATAAGTGTTTTGTAACCCTGTGCCTCTTCGACAGCGTTAAGATCTTCACGCTGTAAATTTTCTATAAGGGCGATTTCATAATAGTTTTTGTCGTCAAGTTCTTTTATAACAACCGGCACTTCTTGAAGCCCCGCCATACGGCAAGCGCGCCAACGGCGTTCGCCCGCAACTATCTGATAAACTCCGCTTGAGGTGGGGCGCACAACTATCGGCTGAATAAGACCATGTTTTGCTATGCTATCAGCAAGCTCTGCGAGAGCTTCTTCGTCGAAATTTGTTCTTGGCTGGTTGCGGTTAGGCTCGATTTCGAAAAGACGAAGGGTAACCACACCCTTTTCGTCGGTTGCGTTTTCGTTGAACAAAGCCTCTAAACCTCTGCCCAAACCGCCTTTTTTTGCTGCTGCCATAGCTTAACCCCTCCTGTTTCTCTTTAAAAATTCTTTTGCAAGGTCGTTATATGCGGCACAACCCTTTGAACGCTTATCATAATACTGTATCGGGCAACCGTAGCTTGGCGCTTCCGAAAGTCTTACGCCACGCGGAATAACGGTTTTATAAAGCTTATCTGCAAAGAATTTTTTAATTTCGCCTACTACCTGTTGAGTCAGATTAAGTCTGCCATCAAACATAGTAAGTACGATACCCTCTATTTCAAGCATAGGATTATAAAGGCGCTTTACCTGACGAACCGAGGCCATAAGCTGTGAAAGGCCTTCAAGCGCAAAATACTCACACTGAATTGGAACAAGCACCGTATCCCCTGCGTTTAACGCATTGATGGTTATAAGACCAAGCGACGGCGGACAATCGATAAATATGTAATCATAGTTTTCTCTGATTGGAGCAAGTGAGTTTTTAAGCGCCGACTCGCGATGCTCAACCTCAATTAAATCAACTTCGGCTGCAGCCAAGTCCATAGAGGCGGGAATTACATCAACGTTTTTAAATTGTGTTTTAATTATAGCGTTTTCGGCCTTGGCTGTACCTATAAGCAATTCATAAGCCGTAGCACCACCCTGCTTTTTGCTTATGCCGTAGCCGCTGGTAGAATTTCCTTGAGGGTCAGCATCCACAAGCAACACCTTTTTACCCGCAAGACCTATGCCTGCAACCAAATTTACCGCCGTAGTGGTTTTACCGACACCGCCTTTTTGATTAACAACAGATATGATTTTACCCAAAACAATATCCTCCGTAGTTCGTACTTTATATGAATGTAATTTAATTATAGATATATAATATATAAATATTTAAAGACAACAATGTTTCACGTGAAACATCATTGTCTTTATTATACATATAAAATACCTGGTTGTAAATAAAAAATTTATTATTTATCGCCCGATCTAAAAAGAAGCGACATAAGAAATCCAAAAAATATTGCTGCAGTTATACCCGCCGCAGTTGCGGTAAGGCCTCCGCTCATTATGCCAATAAATCCGTATTGGTTTACTGCCTCCACAACACCGTTTGCGAGTGAGTAGCCAAAGCCCGTCAAGGGCACCGTTGCCCCCGCCCCCGCAAACTTCACTATTGGGTCATAAACACCTATTGCTGTAAGCAGTACACCACCTACTACATAAGCAACTAAAATTCTTGCAGGGGTCAGCTTTGTGTAGTCAATAAGGATTTGGCCAATCATACATATAAACCCGCCAACAAAAAACGCCTTTAGACAGTCAAGCAATAAATCCATAAAATCTCTCCTATGTTTCACGTGAAACATTGTTTGAATTTATTATTTGACCCATAAGGCGTTTTATTCATAAATATTCAGTTTAAAGGCTTGACTCAGCAATGTTTTGGTGCTTTTTATGTTAATATTTTTAACACGCACACTATCAGCATTTTCGCTGCGCACCGTAAGTCGCACCTTGCAGGTTTTAAAGCGTCTATCTGCCGGTGTTTGCGTAATTTTAATAACACCGATTTTATTCTTGTTACAGTAAAGCTCGCGAATGGTAAATCCCACAGAGCCTGACGCCAACAAATGCTGCCCCATACAAAGCTTGCCGTATTTGTAATTGTGATAACAAATGCTTGTGTAATATAAATCTATGCCAAGCGCTATTAGTGTCAAAAATAGTACAAATCGGTCAAAATAAGGAAATATTAGCGCAAGCGCTGCGCCTGCAGCCATAATCAGCAACGCAAATATAGCGGGTATATACAAAAATCGGTTTAAATTCAAAATTGTTCGTTGAGGCGCTAACGTGTCGCCATCGGGCTCTAAATAAGGAAAATGTTTGTTTAGCTGCTGCTCGAGCTCGCTGTGCTTTGCTACAGGCACCACAACCGCCTTCTCGCCTTTTTCGTCACCGTATCCGCCTATTGATGCGCGCATTGAATGCTTTTTTATCATTCGCATAAGCGGAGTTTGCTCAAAGCAAATGTTGTTAACCTTTGATTTTTTAAACATTATTCTTTTGCGAACAAGCACTCCCGCTTGCACTTCAACGCTGTTTTTGCCACTTTTAAGCTTAAAATTAACATTTTTAAGAAAAGATACAACAAACGAAACGATATACGCAAAAAGCAATATTAGAGTTGCGGTGTTTACGATTGGCGGAAAAACGCTGTCAAAACGCGATGATACGCGGTTTATTTCGTTAAGCAGCATATCTGATATAGCAACACCCACAAGGTCACTCGCTTTGTTTATAATAGGCACACCAACTATTATGCCCGTAGCCGCTGTGGAGGTCGTTGCCGCGAGCAACGCAATACGATAAGCTGAGAACTTAACAATATCCTGTTTTTCTTGGCCGTAAACGATTTTAAACAGCCTTTTAGCATCGGAGGTATGCATTTTAATTTCAAAATCACTTTTTTGCGGTCTGCCAGCTTCGGTGTTGATAGCGCAATCAACGCTTTTAAATATATATCCGATAATGCTTTGCTTTAGCGAAATGCTCGAAAGTCGCGAAATCTCAATAACTGCGCAGGATTTAATTAAAAATCCTTTTTTTATTGTTATATATTGGTCACACGCTGTAATAGATATAGAAAGCCAACCAAGAACAGCAATTGCAACAACAAAACCAAAGGCTATAAGCTCTAAGCCTAACAAGCCATCAATTTCACCGTTTGTAACATATTGTATTAAAGCCCGCAAAAGCGGCAATATTAAAACAAAAAGATACGGCTTCATAAGCCGTACTATCATTATTGGATGCGCTTTAAAGATTGTTTTAATCATTAGGCTTCACCTTTAGGTTGTCAAGTAGATACTCTGCGTTAACATTTTCTATCTCGGGTATAAGCATCCAACCGCGAGCCGCCTTTAGCATTACGCATTTCATTTTCATAAGCTGCGATAGCGGCGTTGTAAAGCTTTGCGCAAACACAAGTCGCGGATAAGGCATAATATTAGTAGTCTTTATTATAACTCCTTTTGTAATGGTTATAGAGCTTTCGTCAACCGTAATTTTATAGCTTTTAAAATAAAACGGCACATAAATAAAGGCGAATATAAGCCCTATAGTTGCAATAATTGCGGCGGGTAGTAAAAACCACGGCGTAAAACGGATAAAAAAGGCAACCGCGGCGCAAAGGCAGGCAAAAGCGAATACAATTCGCAATTGCCAGAGTATTCTTGTCTTTTTTGGTAAAGTAAAGGTCATATATACACCTCGTTTACTTTTTTATTTTATCCCAATACGCTTTAAAGGACTGCTCGTTTTTATTATCACCAAATTTATAATATCTTTTGTTTTTAATATTATCGGGTAAATATTGTTGGTTTACATAATGCATATGGTAAGAATGTGGGTACAAATAGTTTTGACCCTTGATTTCGGCGTCTTCCCCATCGAAGTGCTTGTTTTGTAATTGACGCGGAATATTGCCGCCGATACCTCGTTCAACATCACTCATAGCGGCGTTTATCGCTTCATAAACCGAGTTGGATTTTGGCGCAGTTGCAACCAGCACAACAGCGTTTGCAAGCGGTATGCGAGCCTCGGGCAAGCCCACGCTCATGGCAGTGTCAACAGCCGCCTTAACTATGGGAATTATTTGAGGATACGCAAGTCCCACATCCTCGTTTGCGCACACCAAAAGTCTGCGACAAGCGCTTGGTAAATCGCCGGCTGCAAGTATCCGCGCAAGGTAATAAACGGCAGCATCGGGGTCGGAGCCGCGCATAGATTTTTGGTAGGCCGAGATTATATCATAATGTTCATCTCCCTCGCGGTCGTAGCGCACCGAATTGCCGTCAAGTATTTGCTCTACAATATCATCCGACAAGGCGGGCTCCTCTTCATTTAAAGTTAACATAACGCACAGTTCTAACATATTAAGCGCGCGACGAACATCACCCGCTGCCGCACGGGCAATTTTATTAATACTATCTTCTTCAGCAAAAATTTCTTTGCCGTTTTCTTCGCTTAAAATACCAATTGCGCGTTTTAGCAACGCTGCTATATCCTCGCTTGCAAGGGTTTTAAACTCAAACACGGTAGAGCGACTGAGTATTGCGTTATAAACATAAAAGTAAGGGTTTTCGGTAGTTGATGCAATAAGCGTTATATCGCCGTTTTCAATATAAGACAGCAATATTTGTTGTTGTTTCTTATTAAAATACTGAATCTCGTCAAGATAAAGCAATATGCCGCTCGACGCCTCCATAGTGCCGATTTCGCCTATTATCTCCTTTATATCGGCGGTTGATGCAGTGGTAGCGTTAAGATAACACAGCTTTTTACCCGTTTGTGACGCAATAATTCTTGCAATAGTGGTTTTGCCAACACCCGACGGGCCATAGAATATAAGATTTGGTATGTCGCCCGATTCGATTATTTTGCGCAGTATTTTACCTTCATCTATAAGATGGTGCTGACCTGCAACCTCGTCAATTGTTGTTGGTCTTAACCTATCTGCAAGCGGTGTTTTCACAGTGTACCACTCCTTAAACTTTATATTAGTATTATTTTACATTAAATTTTATTCTTTTTCAACTGCAAAACACATAAATATAGTTTGGGTGAAAATATGAAAAAAACGGTTTTTATAAAAAACGCCGCTATTCTTACGGCTTCTTCCCTTATTTTGCGGTTTGCCGGTATAATTTTTAAGGTCTGGCTCGCCGCAAAAATAGGCGCCGAGGGCATCGGTCTTTATCAGCTTGTGTTTTCGGTTTATATGTTTGCTGCAACCTTTGCCACAAGCGGCATCTGCACTGCAGTGACCAGACTTATCAGCGAAGAAGTGGTTGTTGGTAACAAAGATGGCATAAAGCGTATTATGCGGCGATGTGTGCAATTATCTTTGCTTGTTGCCATATTTACAATACTTATTTTATTTTTTGGCGGAAATTTTATTGCAATAAATATTTTAAAGGATGCTCGTGCTACACTATCTCTTAAAATTTTAGCCTTTTCACTACCTTTTATGGGTGTTTGTAGCTGCGTTAAGGGTTATTTTATGGCACGGCGAAAAGCAGCCCCTTCATCAAGCTCGCAGCTGCTTGAACAAATAGTTCGCATTGTAGTAATTATGCTGATTATAAGCAAATATGATAACCTAAAACTTGAATATGCCTGCGCCGTTGTTTTCTTGGGCGATACTTTGGCAGAAGCCGTATCCTGCCTTTATGTTTATATACGATATCGCATAGACTTTAAAAAACTTGAAATTACATCACCCTCACCACGCGCGCCGTATAAGCTACTGCCCGCAATATCGCATATAGCGTTACCTATTACTTCGGGCAGATACTTAAATTCGCTGCTTCGTATGATAGAAAATATTTTAGTGCCTATTTGCCTTACAAATTCGGCGTTGGGCGGCAACGGAATTTCACTTTTCGGTATGATAAAAGGCATGGCGCTACCAATATTATTCTTTCCGTCAACGCTGTTAAATGCCTTATCTACCCTGTTGCTGCCCGAAATGTCTGAGGCCGCCGTGCGCGGCAGAAGGGCGGTGGTGCAAAGCATTTCTTATAGAATAATAAAGATCACAAGCCTTGTATCAATTATTGTTTCGGCGCTGTTTTTGGTGGGCGGCAAGCAGATGGGCGTTCTTATTTATAAAGATGCCAATGTTGGCTTTTTGCTGCGCGCGCTGTCGCCAATAGTTCCCTTTATGTATTTAGACGCGATATGCGACGGCATCTTAAAAGGTCTTGACCAACAAAAATTCACCTTTCGCACAAGTGTCGGCGATTCGGCAATAAGAATTATTTTAATACTGCTGTTTTTAAAGCGGTGGGGCATTTATGCATTTTTAGGCATTATGTATTTTTCAAACTTTTTAACCGGATTTTTAAACACAAGACGGCTTATAAAGACGAGCGGACTAAGGCTTAACCTTATATATACATTTTTTCTGCCAATTTGCGGCGCATTTTCAATTTGTCTTGTCACAAGTTTTATTTTAAATCTATTACCCGAATTATCAAACTTAATTTATATAATAATTTTATGCGTGGTTTGCGTTGGGCTTTATTTAGCGTATCTTTTTGCGCTAAAAATAGTTGAGTTGGATGACATACGGTTTATAAAAAGAAATTAAGGAGAGGCTGTCCTCTCCTTATATTTTTATTTTTTTAGCGATAAATTTTGCCACAAATACAAGTATTAAATCTTTTAACAAAAAAGGTAAAGAAGCGGTTAAAAAAGCAACCCATATATTATTGCCCGACACAATACAAAACTGTATTACACCTGCTGCGTGGCAAATTAAAACCGACAATATCATAAACAGATATTTTAAAAACCTTTTATTTATTTTGCTTGCTATTCCGCATAAAACGGAGGTCAGCAAAAATCCCCATAAAAATCCGCCCGACACACCAAACAAAACACCAACGCCGCCCGTAAAAGCTGAAAAAACAGGCAAGCCCGCCGCGCCTATTGCAATATATGCAGCGGTTGCTGCCATGCCCCACTTTGCACCTAAAACAAAGCCCGCAAGACACACAGCAAATATTTGAAGTGTTAAATTTATACCAAACGGCGTAAATACCGATATCCATGCCGATGCCGCTATAACCGCCGTAAATATAGCAGTTACGGCAATTTTTTTAATTTTTGCTTTTCTCATATTTTTGGTTGCTCCATACCAACAATTTGTATCTCGCCATGTGATAATTTTTGAATTATCTCATTTGATTTTACAATCAAATTTGCATCATCATTTATGCCGATAACCTCGGCATTATAGGTAGTGCCATCTTTTATATATGTAATTTTTTTACCCGTTAAAAAAGACCGCTCTTGATACTCTTTTATAAACTCTTTTTTTTGTAAATTATTATAAAAAGCAAAGAAATTTTCTGCAAAATTTACTATAAGCTGCTCTTTTTTGCAGTTTTTAAACACGGTTCTATCTTTTTTGTGAAAAACACTATCAGCAAGAGGTAAGTTGCTTGGAAAACTATTTTTTGGCTCAAATAAATTAATTCCAACGCCCAAAATTGCGTACTTTAAAGCTCCGTTTGTGTTAAACTCGCCCTCGGTTAAAATTCCGCAAACTTTTTTATTATTTATATAAATATCGTTAACCCACTTAATTTCGCATTTTTTACTTGATACCGACTCAATTGCTCGGGCGGCGGCAACTGCGGCGGCTGTAGTTATAAAAAGTGTATCATCTGCTAAATTTTGTGGCTTTAAAACAATAGAAAAATAAACCCCACCCTTTTTTGACAAAAAGGTGCGACCAAGCCTGCCTCTACCCGCGGTTTGTTCGGCAGCAACAATTGTTACGCCCTCGTTGCAACCGTTGGCTGCTAATTCTTTTGCCACCAAATTGGTAGAATCAACACAGTTAAAGCTATTAACTTTTATGTGCTTTGAATATTTTTCTATTCTTTTTGCGTTTAATTTCACTTTATTTCTCGCCTTTAATAAATTTATTTAATAATATCATTTTTTTATTATTCTTTCAATCTTTTTTATTTTGCTAATTTGCCGTCAAAATAAATTGCCGGCAAATCAACAGATGAAGGCATAGAGCCAAGCCATTGAACCGTAAATTTTTCAGGATTTTGTTGATTAAACCTAATCACACTGCCACCGCGACAAAAATTATCGCTATAACAACCGGTAGAAAGCTTGCCCGCAAAACCAAGTAACACTCCCTTATACGAACCGATAATGTTGGTTTTGTGTTCGTGACCGAAAATTACAGCCTTAATATCGCCCTGTGTTAAAATAGCATCAAACATTCCTCTGTCATTTTGCGGAGCAGTAGTGTGTAAAAAACTTTTTTCTACCTTTGTTCCATTTTCGCAAATATAATTTTTAACCGCCTCACCGTCTTGATTTGTGACTCCGTAAATACTATATAGCCCACCTGATTTTTTTGGAATTGACTGTGTTTTTGCTTTGTTGCTGTAAAACATATCAATTGTTTGCGTAAGCGGAATATGCATACACAAAATTGAGGTCACCGCACTGCCTCCGTTTATTTTTTTAAGACAGTCTGACTGCTGCTTGTACCAATTAATTTGCCTATTGGTAAGTCCTTCATAGCCATATTGATTGACCGTGCCGCTATCCATACCATAAATTGAAAAAACTATTTCTTCTCCGTTGTTTGAGTAGACGGGTATTACGTAATTCATAGGCCTTGTGTGCTCATAATTTTGATTACCTCTGCTAATAACACTATTAAGGCAGGTATCATAGCTTTTATACATCTCATAATATTTTTTATCGAAGGGGTCATGGTTTCCATTTGTGGTTGACCAAAATATATTTTGGCTTATAACGGGAGATATAAATAAATCCCACATATTTGTGGGTATTAAATTATTTGAGTTCATATCGCCGTTAATAAGCACAAAGTCAGGACTTGAACGGTTTATTAAAATTTCAAGCTCATCACGGGCTTCAAGCCACTGTTTTTTTGTATCGCACTGCGGATCTGACACCACAAGAATTGTAAAATTGCCACTTTTATCACAAAAAAGCTTGTTTTCGCCCACAGTATTGCTAAACGCCGAAAGCAAAACCGTTGAGCTTAAAGCAAATATAATTAAAATAATAAAAAATTTTTTCATAAAATTCCCCTATCATTGCGTAGCCTTATTTTATGTAGGTAAAAATTTTTTAACGCTGTAAAATATAGGGGTAAATTTATATTGACTTTTTAAATTTGTTTATATATAATAAATAGGCTAATTTAAGAAAAATTTAATATCGAGATGTGGCTCAGTTTGGTAGAGCGCTGCGTTCGGGACGCAGAAGCCGCAGGTTCGAATCCTGTCATCTCGACCATTTTAGCCTCTGAGTTACTATTTTTCAGAGGCTATTTAATTTGAATTTTAAAAGATTTTCATTATATATGGAGGTTTTATGAAAAAGAGAGTATTACGTTTTGTTTATCCGACACTATTAATTATCGTATTGATTCTTCTTTCTAATTTTGCAATCATTCCTAATTTAAACGAAAATCAAACACTATATTTCTCTTCTACACTCGCACAGGTGTCAGCTACTCTTTTTGGTCTTATCATTACTGCTTACACTTTTTTACAAGGAAAACTTACCAAAGATGCAGAAAACGATGATTCTTTTATTGACATAGCAAATGAATTATTGGACTCATATAGACAAATTTTATTAATGGGTTGCTTACTGACTGGTATTGCACTATTTCTTTGTATTGGAAATATATTTGTTGGTGATTATAGTAAATTTGCCACACAAGGTGTCGAATATAAGTTCTTAAGGTTGCTTCTCAATAATAGTTTTACGTTTTCAATGTCAAGTATTTTTTGCTCTCTTTATTTTACATATAAAGCTACCGATCCTAAAAGGATTGAAAAAGCTAACCGAAAAGTCGTTAAAGAAAACAAATATGCCTCTAAAACGCCTTCGGCTGACAATGAAAAGAACTTTCTTGCTGAATTCATAATCAACTATAACAAATTAGAACAACAAATAAATTCTTTTGTATGCGACAGAAAAAACTTAGCGTGCACACGTCCTATATTAAGTAAAAACATCTACTATTTAAGGAACACTGGTGTTATAGAAGACAAACTTTTCGTCCGTTTACAAGAAATACGACAATTTCGAAACTCGCTAATACACGGTGCTAATCCATTTGTTACCGAATCTACCTTTTATATTCTAATGCAATTGATAGAAGAAACTAGCGAAGCCCTAAATAATTATAAAGAGCATCAATAATATCAAAACCGCTCTTGCACAGCGATTGGGCAAAAGCGGTTTCTAATTTATATTGTTGAATATCAAACTTTGTTAAAATTAATAATATTTTCAGTTACTATTTTAATCAATCTTTATTCTCGATAAAATTAATTTTTATACTGGGATGATTTTGCATAACTTTAAACATTTCTATCATTACCTCAACTGGAAGCGGTTGCATAGAAGGATTTACAAACCCTTCTTCTTTAGTTACCTTTTGTTCAACGGTAAGAATAACTGGACAGTTTACTTTATGACGAAGCAAAAAAGATTTGTAATATTCATATCCTTCAAAAGCGTCATCGGCCAAATAATACAAAAATTGTAAATACAATGAAATAACTAAAGAACTCATTTCATCAACCATTGCTGTTAAATCTATATCTTCTGACATCTTTTGAATATCGCTTTTAGAATGTTTCCTATTATCAAATTCTAATAAATGGTTTCTTTTACACAGCACTTGGCACTTGTTTTCTATCTCATTATGAAAAGTTGTATAAGGAAAAGCACAGTGAACAATATAATTACGAAAGTTCATCCAAAATCTATATATCTCGTTTTCATCGTAAAATTGATGTGTTAAATTTTCAAAATCCTTTACTTTGGAAGGTTTCTTTTTTTTCAACAGTCGAAAAGCCATATCTATAAAAGTCTTTATTGAAGAGGCATAGTTTAAAACATGTTTATTCGATATCATTACTAACCGATGGCTCGGTGTTCCATTTTCAAAGCGAGATTGCAAATTGTTTGGATTCATCCACCGCTGAAATTCCATGCCGTTTTCAATGACGATGTCTTTAATAAAATTAATACTATAGAAAGTTCCAGTTAGTGAAAAAGCGTTATTTAAACAGTCTAATTCTTCCTTGGTAATTTCATCACCCACATTTAATGTCATTTCATCTATATTTTCATTCTTCGGTATTGTTTCGCAAACATAATAATAAGACATTAATCATCCTTCATTTCGTATTATAATAAATTAGCAACATAATTAATTATAGCATGAAACGCTTGAAACCTCAATAATCGTTTATACTCATAAAACTAAAATAATTATGTCATCAAGAGAATATGCATTTTTTAGCGACATTGCTTTTTATAACGCTCTATTGTTTTATTTGTTTCTTTTCTGCTTTAATCTCTCTTTTCTTTTCCTCTATCATCTCCGCCAATAGTTTCTCACATTCTTCTCTTGTCTTAGCATACACATTAAACTTTTTACGCTTGCCGTTGGGGAGTCTTGGGTAGTAACTACCCTCCCACAAGGTGTCGTTTATCTGATACACGTAACCTGTTCCTGACTTTCGAATTTTTATTCTAAGTATTGCTTATCATTGACATCCCCTATTCTTTTTGCTATAATATCAAAAAATCCACTGGAGGAATAGATTATGTTTTCTATCATCATTCGACGTAGACGACGATAGCTTGTATCTTGTATTAGGTACAGGCTTATTTCGCTTTGTGCCTAAACGAATGATGAAAAGAAACTTAACTTTTTATTGTACTGTTGATGGCACAAATGCTACCAACAGTATTTTTTATTTTAAGGAGAATTATTATGAAAATAAACAAATCATCGCTTAACGAAGCAATATATGAATTAATAGATTTACCGGATAATGCTGCTATTGTAGATTTAGGATGCAGGAACGCAGGTTATCTCAATGGAATTATCAACGAGTTTCCCAGTAAAGTTACAAAAGCAATCGGTGTAGATGTAACCGATAGGAATTTTGGCGTTGTTCCATATAGCACACCTGTAGAGCTTAAAATTATGAACTGTGCAGGAAAACTTGATTTTCCAGATAATACGTTTGACTTGGTATTAACCAAAGACTTACTTGAATGTATCAGCGACAAAACCACCTTTGTTAGTGAAATAAACAGAATCTTAAAACCAGGTGGAATAGTAATATGTGTACACGCTGATTTTGACAGTGTTGTTTTTAACGGCGAAAATCAAGACTTAATTACTAAATGCATACATTCATACGCCGTTACAAAACAAAGCTGGATGGATGACCTTGATGGTTGGATGGGTAGAAGGGTTTATGGAGTATTTAACAACTCTGGTTTTTTTAAAAGCAGAGTATACGTTCATAGCGTTATTGAAACCGAATACAAAGAAGGTATGTTCGGGTATGAGTTTAGCCAAAACATAGGGTGGCTTGTTGGTAAAACAACTGATTGGGTTGACGGTGAAAACACAGGGGTGCTCACAAAAGAGGAATATGATGAGTTTATAAACAATCTTGTTGATGCCGATAAAAACGGCACGTACCTTTATTTGAAACCGTATTATATTTACAAAGGTATATGTAAAAAATAATTCCTATTTACTATTCTATATTTACCGCATATTAAAATTTGAGGGTGGCTTTTACACGCCACCCTCTTTTTGTTTTTCCGTAAACGTTTTGCGTTTACCATTGGGTAGTAACTGCCCTCCCACAAAGGGCTATGTACTGTTTATGGCTGCGAAAAACCTTGTATTTATGCGGGTTTACGCTTGATTACTATAACGCCACTCCGACCAAAAAGACCTAACCGCTATGGTTAGGTCTTTTAATTTAACACTGCTTAATAAGTCTAATATAAAATTCTACGGCGCTGTTTGCTGTTTCAAGTCGGATGCGTTCGTTATGACCGTGAATGGTTTTGCGCTCCTCGGCAGTTAAATCCATCGCTGAAAAACGGTAAACCTTATCGCTTATAACGCCCCAATGACGAGAATCAGAGCATTGCACCATTAAATATGGTGACACAAGGCAGCCTTTCCAGGTGCTTGCAACGGCAGATGCCACCTTGCTCCAGGACTCGCAATTTGTTTGCGAAACACGGCTTGGATTCATATTACTGCCAAGAATTAACTCGACATCGTCATCATTGATAGTTTTTCTTATATATTCTACTGCACTGTCGACTGTATCTTTTGGGTTAAGTCGTAAATTTGCAGTCATTGTAGCACGAGGTGGAATAACATTTGGCGCGTTACTACCCTCACTTTGAGTAAATGCTACGGTAGTACGCAATAATGCATTAAGCTCGCCACCCGATTTTTTACAAATCATATTAAGCACGCCCTTAAAAAGCCATAAATTTGCAAATATCATACGGAATATAAAGTTTGAATGACGGCCAAGTGTATCAAACATTTCGGCAGCGGGCTTTGTTATGTGCATTTTAAAGGGATTATTTTCTACCTTACAGCACGCGCGTGATAAAACGCCTATTGGAGTGTGTGGCGCAGGTGAAGACGCGTGACCGCCGTTTGATTTTACCGAGAATGTCAGATTAAGCATACCTTTTTCGGCAATGCCAACCATTGCACACGGTTTTTTTACACCCGGGAAAACATTTTCTACCACGGCGCCGCCCTCATCAACCACAAGCTCAGGCTGTATGCCGTTTTCTTTAAAATAATTTACAATATTTACAGCGCCGTTACCGTTTACCTCTTCGCCGCCCGAAAATGCAAAATAAATATCATTTTCAGGGATATAACCCTCACCTATAAGGGTATTTGCGGCAAACAAAACACCGTTAAAGGTAACCTTGGTATCAAGTGAGCCTCTGCCCCAGAGCACACCGCCTTCAATAATTGCTTCAAAGGGTGGTTTTTGCCATGCGGCTTCATCCACGGGCACAACATCATAATGCGCCATTAAAACTGTAACATTTTTATTTTTTTTGCCTGCCCATTTAAAAAGTAATGCTCGGTCGGGTAGTTGTTTAAATTCGCACACCTTAAAAACATTTGGGTAAAGCTTTGGTAAAAGTGCTATCAGTTTTTCAAACTCAGCATCATCTTCAAGTGACGGGTCATAATATGACACAGTTTTGCAGCGAATAAGCTGACTTAACGCAGAAATTGACTCGTTTTCGTCAAATTTTACCTCGTCGTCAAAAATTTGAGGCTGTGCGGTGGGTTTAAAGCGCAATGTGCGAATTAATATTACTGCAACAAAAATTGCCAACACCACTAAAATACAATATAATATCCACATAATTAAAGCCAACCTTTTTTATACATAATGCGGCTGATTGCTATTGTAAACAGCACGCCCACAGGCACCATTATGCCAACATCTCCCGAGCCGAGTCCTGTAAATATAAACAACGCGAGCATTAAAATTATGGGTGCTATAGCGATTTTCCAGTTTTTAGATATAAACACTATACCAAGTCCACCAAAAAGCGCCGGCAAAATTTGATTAAATGCAGGCTCTAGTACAGAGCTTTCTAAAATTGGTTGCAGCGGAATTATAAGCAACACACCAATTATAATTATAGCGGTTGTAACAATGCTTGATACTGCGATTGCTATGGTAGATACAACCTCACCCTCTTCACTGTCGGCAGACACGCCTGCTTGCTCAAGCGCGCCCAACGCGCAAGGAAGCTTAAGATTTGAAATATTGCCTGTTACGAATGAAAGATATGAACCACCTGCACCAAGCATCGGTATATAGGTTATAACCTCTACCACGCCTACTGCCCAATACATGGGAGCTGTGGCAATAAGTCCCTTAAGCAAACCGTTCCAATTAGGAAGCGCATTAAAAATTAAGGCTACCGCAATAGGAAAAGCAAATAAAATTATCATTACAAAAATGTTCCATTTATTACCCCATGAATAAAGCTTATCCATATATGTTTTATTATTCATTTTGCTTTCTCCTTTCTTAACCTAACCACGCTGTAATGGGTATTGCGCTTGCCATACCTACTATAAGGCTTAACGGCAGCGCGTAATCATTTATCCAACGAGCCTTTGTAATTTTCATTAAAGCACCGGCAATCAGCATTGTAACTGCGGATACCGCCATTACACAAACGGGTATAAGACCTGCCATTTCACCCTTAAATACGCCCGAAAAATCACAAAAAACAAATCCGACAAAGGCAGAAATCATACCTATAAACATTGCCGACTGAAAAATATCGAGCCATTTGGCATCTTTATTTTTCATATTAACAAGTCCTGTTTTCATTTTTTTGCAAAGAACGGGGACGAGCCATATACCCACCATAATACTTATGGTCATAACCAAAGTAATCGTTACAAACTGCTCTGCAGTAAGATTTGCAACCTTACCGAATTCAAGCCCCATACCGCTAAGAGCGTTAGATGCCGCTATTGTCTCATAAGACATAGAGCCTACTACCGAAAGACGAAGCCACGGCAGAGCAAGACCTAAATCTTTAGATAATGCAATAACGCTTACCACAATGGCAACCGCTGGCGCAATTGTGAAAACAGATGCCGAAATTATAATTCTTCTAAGCTTTTTTGTATCCATTCCTATTTCTTTTGCGCGCTTTAACGCTTTAATAAGAAAGAATATAGATTGTGCGAGAACTATTAAAATAACTATTCCCACAAGCAAAAATAAAATTGGATGATTAACACTAAATTCCATATTTTATTCCCCCTTTTATTTTTTAACATTATATCATATTTTTTATATCAAGTATAGATTTTTTAAGCCCTTTTGTGATATAATTTAAATAAAAAAGGAAAAATTTATGCAAATAAAACCTATAGCCTATATAAAAACCGATTTTAAAGAAAAATTCGGTATTCCAAGACAAAGCGGAATTGTAGAAGAAATTAAGGGTAAAATTATTTTTGAAAAGCAATTTCGAAATCCTGACGCGCTTCGCGGAATAGAGGAATATTCTCATTTGTGGCTTATATTTGATTTTTCAAAAAATCATCGCGACCACTGGTCACCAACCGTAAGACCTCCACGCCTTGGCGGTAATACACAAGTAGGTGTTTTTGCAACCCGTTCGCCCTTCAGACCCAACAATTTAGGTCTTTCGTGCGTAAAATTAGAGGGTGTAAAATATGATGAAAAATCAGGTCACACCCTTATTGTCAGCGGCGTTGATTTGCTTGATAATACCCCTATTTTTGATATTAAACCCTATATTCCTTATTGCGACTCAAAGCCCGCTGCCAAAGGCTCTTTCAGTGATAATTTTAAAGACTATAAAATTAAGGTTTTATATGATGAAAATATATTCAAAAACATAGATGATGACACTAAAAATAAAATTATAAAAATAATAGAGCAGGATCCAAAGCCTGCCTATAAGCAGGATAAAAAAGAGTATAAATTTTTATTTTCTGACTATGAAATTTGCTTTGAAATAAGCGAAAATAAGGCTAAAATTATAGGAATCAATAAATTTTAACTTTAAAGAGGGTATTTTTAAAATGCTCTCTTTAATTTTGTCAGTATTTTTTAAGTAATTTTTATTGAAAATGTGAATAACTTATGATATACTATATGTAATTATTATTTTAATATATAATATATAAATATATAAGGGGGATTTTTAAGTGGCAGTTAATTCTATTAATGATATTTGGAATGCCGTTTGCGAAGAGTGTAAATCTCAAATTTCTGACATTGCATTTGACACATTTTTTAAATACCTAAAGCCTGAATCAATTTCGGGTGAAGAGTTTGTTTTATCTGCTTCTAATGATTACATAAAGGGTATGATTCAAAGCGTTTATAAAGATATTATAAACAACGCTATTGAAAAGATAATGGGTATTAAAATACCCGCTAAATTTATTGTTGCAGATGATGAGGAAAAAATTAAAAAAGCTGAAGAAGAGAATGAAGGCTTAACTTTTGAATCCTTCTTTACTTTCGACAACTTCGTTGTAGGCTCCACCAACCGCTTTGCTCATGCCGCCTCTTTAGCGGTTGCTGAAAATCCTAATATCGTATACAACCCGCTTACAATATACGGACCGTCAGGCGTTGGTAAAACTCATTTGATGCTTGCTATAAAAAATCATATAAAGAAAAAATTTCCTTACAAAAATATTTTAATGGTTCGCGGTGAGGATTTTACCAACCAGCTTATTAAATCTTTGCATGAGGGTAAGCTTGGTATGGGCACCATAGATGACTTTAGAAACAAGTACCGCAATGTAGATGTTTTAATGATAGACGACATTCACTTTATTGCCGGTAAAGAATCTACTCAGGAAGAATTTTTTAACACCTTTAATGCCCTTTACCAAAACAATAAACAAATTATTGTAACTCTTGACCGTCCTTTAAAAGAAATTAAAACACTTGATGAAAGAATTAAAAGTCGCCTTGCAGCAGGTCTTCCTGCCGATATTACTCTGCCTGACTTTGAAACAAGGGTTGGCATTATAAATCGCAAGGCGCAGCAGTTTGATATTGAGCTTGATGAAAATATTGTTTTCTATATTGCAGAAAAAATTAAATCTAATACCCGTCAAATTGAGGGTGTAATGACCAAGCTTAATGCCCTTATAAAAATAGAAAACAAAAAGCCTAATATTTCTATTGTTCAGTCCTTTATAAAAGATATTATAAACGACACCGAAAACGCACCAATAACCGTTGAAAAGATTATAAGCGAGGTTGCCCGTTCTTATAATGTTTCTGAAAGTGATATACTCTCAAATCGTCGTTCGGCAAATTTGGTGCTTGCCCGCAAGGTTGCAATGTACATAACAAGAGAAATAACCGACCTTTCTTATAAAGCAATAGGTGAGGCTTTTGGTAAAGATCATACCAGCGTTCTTTACAGTGTTCAAAAAACAGAAGAATTTTTACAGGACAAGCCTTATGAAAAAGAGCTTATTGAAGATATAATAAAAAATCTTAAAAGTTCTACCTAAAGTTTTCCACATAATTAACATTAATTAAATGAAAGTTATTCAAGTTTTTAAACCTTTTAAATTTTTATTAAATATTTTAAATTTTAATTAAACAGGTTTTTAAATTATCAACTTCGTTTAAAAAGGGGCTTTTTCCCTTTTTTTCACATTTTTCACATAACATATTATTACTGTTATAATTTATTATTTTT
>JAZUOS010000029.1:0-8804 GCA_045604765.1 Acutalibacteraceae bacterium
AGTTGTTACTGATACAATTTACTATTTTAATTACATAAGACCCGTTCGCAAACTAAAAAGAAAACCGCCAGTCCAATACAGGCTTGAACTGGCAGCTTAATTTATTCTTTTTTGTGTCTACTAACTATTGACTATTTCACAAAAAAATGTGGCGGTTTTTTAAATAAAATAATTAAAAAATAACTTGACAAATGCCAATATTATGTTATAATAACATTCGTTACGGTGGTTGTAGCTTAGTTGGTTAAAGCGCCAGTTTGTGGCACTGGAGACCGTGGGTTCGAATCCCATCTACCACCCCACAAGTTAACCTCGGTATATATAACACTACCGAGGTTGCTTTTTTAAAAATTTAATATTGGGGTGTCGTCAAGCGGTAAGACACAGCACTTTGACTGCTGCATTCGTAGGTTCGAATCCTGCCACCCCAGCCAAATAAGAAGTTATTACTATTTTAGTAATAACTTCTTATTTTTAATATATATTAAAAGCCAAGAACAAAAAGTTCTTGGCTTTTAGTTATTCCATTATCCAAAAAATTATTCCTTCAATACCATCAATATGATTTTTAATTTCTTCTATAGTTCGTAAATTTGATATGGTTACATATACTCCAACTGCGTTGCTCATATTGCTTTTAGGAGCAACCGTTTCAACCAACGCTTCAGGATCAAGTTCGTTCTTAACTCTATCAAGAACATCATTTATTCTCTTGCTTAAATCAATCTCAATGTAAATATGGGTGTTTTCTTTGCGCTTGCGTTCCATTCTGCTTAAAAAAGCTGCAGTAAATACACAAGCTACAGTTGCAATTAAAGCACCCGAATAAAAACCATATCCCAAAGCAATGCCTATAGCGGCTGTTGCCCACATTCCCGCAGCTGTTGTAAGACCAGTGACAATATTACCGTTTTTAACAATGATCATACCCGCTCCCAAAAAACCAATACCCGAAACAACCTGAGCTGCCAGACGCATAATATCGCCTGATATACCAAGAGTTTCATAAACAAAAAAACCTGTTAATGCTGTCATAGTTGAACCAATACAAACAAGAATATGTGTACGTAGTCCGGCAGCACTTCCGTGTTTGCCACGCTCGTTTCCAATTATACCGCCTGCAATAATAGCAAGTATTAATCTTAAAGCAATTGTTGCATAATTAAAATCTCGTAAATACAAAATTATATTAGTCACTAAATTCACCTCAATTATATTTATCAATAAAACTATGTTTTTCGCCACTGTCGCTGTCGCGCCAACCAGGCATTGTTGCCATATTAACATTATGCAAGCTGCGGAATATATTATCATCAGCATCGGGGTTTTTAAGTCGCAACACCTTAACGAGTTCTTTCATTTCTTGTCTTTTAGACAGCATTTCATCCTCAGCACTATCGGCGGTAAATTTGCAGGCACAACGCAAAAAATGCAAATCGTTATAGCTTGCCCACGCTATAATATCACGTTCCTTTACCTTATAAAGCGGACGAATAAGCTCCATTCCCTCAAAATTGGTACTATGCAGTTTTGGCAGCATTGTTTTAATTTCCGACGAATAAATCATACTCATAAGCAGAGTCTCAATAGCATCGTCAAAATGATGCCCTAAAGCGATTTTGTTACAACCTAATGACTTTGCTTTGCTATAAAGCGCTCCGCGCCTCATACGCGCGCACAGGTAACAAGGCGAGCCGCCTGCAGTATATGCCACATCAAAAATATCACTTTCAAATATTTCGGCATTAATACCAAGAGTTTTTAAATTTTGCTCAATTAGTTCACGGTTTGGTTTTGCATAGCCTGGATCCATTACAATATATTTTATGGTAAAAGGAATATCACTATGCCTTTGTAACAGTTCCATACATTTTGCAAGTATCATAGAATCCTTACCGCCCGAAATACAAACTGCTATACAATCGTTTTCTTTTATAAGCTCATATTCCTGTACAGCACCAACAAAGCTGTTCCATATTGATTTACGGTATTTTTTTATTATACTACGCTCTATTAACTGAGCTTTTTCTAAAACTCTTGCCAAAATATCACCTAAAAAATAAAGTCGTTACCTATATTATACAGGTAACGACTTTTAATTTCAATATTTTTTATTTATGCGGTCTTTTGGTTTGTTATTAACTTAATCACAAACAAGGTAGCAACCGTCATAACAATAGCGATTGGTAAAACAATCAGCCAATTATTTATAAAGCCCGCAATTATGTATGCAACAAATGAAATTGCCGCAACTGTAATAGCGTATGGCAACTGTGTTGATACATGGTTAATATGATTGCACTGTGCACCCGCAGAAGCCATAATTGTTGTGTCAGAAATCGGTGAGCAGTGGTCGCCGCAAACAGCACCTGCAAGGCAAGCTGACATACCAATAATACCAAGCTCGCTTCCAACAGGGAAAATTGAGATAACAATAGGAATAAGAATACCAAATGTTCCCCAAGATGTGCCCGTAGCAAAAGCAATAAGGCAAGCAACAATAAATATTATTGCAGGTAAGAAGTTTTGCAATGAACCAGCTGAGCTTAAAAGATTTTGAACAAATGTGTCAGAATCAAGCAAGCTCGTTGTGTTTTTGAGGGTTGTAGCCATTGTAAGAATAAGAATTGCAGGAACCATTGCGATAAAGCCCTTTGGTATGCAAGCCATAGCTTCTTTAACACTCATTAGACGGCGTGCAACAAAGTAGATTATAATGCCGATAAGCGCTATAAGACCGCCCCACGGCAAACCTACCGTAGCATCGGTGTTAGAAAACGCATCAATAAAGCTTAGTGAAGCGTCATAATTCTTATAATCAAATACCCATTCTTCACCCATACATCTGCCAACATAGAAAAGTGAAAATACACATACACCGATAAGGAAAATTATAGGAAGAATAAGGTCGATTACCCTGCCCTTGCTTGTGGCGGGTAATTCTTCTTCTTTAGCGATATCATCACTACCGCTTGTAAACAAGTCACCGTTTTCAGCGTTAATTTCGTGCAACTTCATTGAGCCGTAATCAAAATTCATTATGCCAATTGCAATAATGAATATAAATGTAAGCAGCGAATAGAAGTTATATGGAATCGCCTGACAAAACAGCTTAATACCCTGACCTTCGGGTGCATAGGATGAAACAGCCGCTGCCCAAGAAGAAATCGGTGCTATCATACAAACAGGTGCTGCTGTAGCATCGATTATGTAAGCAAGCTTCGAGCGTGAAATCTTTGCCTTGTCAGTTACAGGGCGCATAACAGCGCCAACAGTAAGGCAGTTAAAATAGTCATCAATAAAAATAAGAATACCAAAAAGGAAAGTAACGATTGTTGCGCCAAACTTGCCCTTAACGTGTGCTGCTGCCCAACGACCAAATGCTTGTGAGCCGCCCGCTTTGTTAAGAAGCGCAACAATAATGCCAAGTATTACCAAGAAAATAAAAATACCTGCGCTACCCGATACCGCTGAAATAAAGCCATCGTTAACTACGGCACCCACGGTATGTATGGGGTTGAATTTTGTAGCAAGCAATCCGCCTGCAAGAATACCGATAAAGAGTGATGAATAAACCTCTTTAGTAAGCAGAGCAAGACCTATTGCTACTACAGGTGGAAACAGTGACCATAATGTTCCAACAGGGCTGGTTACATCGCCTGTAAAGGCGCAAAGCGCACCAAAACCGATGATGAAAGCAATTATGAGCACTTTAGGGATAATTTTTTTTGCTGTCATATTAAACCTCCTAAAAATAAAAAACACGGTAACGTAGAGTTACCGTGAAAATTTACATTTCTAATAGCACTCCACAAATATAATTTGTGACAGTATATTACATATTTTGCAATATACCAACCGTAAGCCTTTGGATACAAGCTTGCGATTTCGGCGACCTCCCCTTTTATGCTACGGTTTACCCAAACCACGATGTAACATAATATTGTCGGCCGCGCCTCTATCAAATATTTAATTTACAAGTATGTTAACACAATTTTAACATTTTGTCAATAGCTTAATCACCAATGCACGATTTACAGGGTGTATACCCCAGTTTTTCAAGCTCTTCGCGTGATTTATCGCTCTCTTTTTTGTTTTGCGGTTTCATATCTTTTGCAGATGAGCAGTCGGGCTTATGAAATTTTTTGGTGTTTTTATTAATTACATATGTTGTAACAGTATCTTCCTTTGGCTCTTCAATTTGCACATTTGACTTTAAGCTGCTTTCACCAGTTGTATAATTTATATTAATACCGGGTTGAGCGTTATAAGCATAAACATTAAAGCAAATAGCCTCGCCATTATCCTCTACTGAATAGCCCTCCATTTGCACACCTGTAGCCAATAGATTATCACCTTCAAAAATCGGTGTAACGCGATAAAGAACATGATTATCGGTTTCTTCAACATATTCGGCAATTAAATTTTCAAATGGCAGCATACCTTCAATGTTAAGATATCTTGTGCCGGTTATCAAATTTTTCTTATTTGCATTTTCACCGGTCAACTGATAACCAAGCAAATGACAGCGATTATAAAGATATTTACCATCAACGTTATCGTATTTAACGGTATGCCAACCTGTAGGCTTAACCATACCGATTTCACCGCGTTCTTCGGTGGGCATAATCTCGGTGCCGACACACGCCATAACAACGCCGCAACGACCAAGCTCGTCAAGTTCGGAATAATATTCGTACGACTTATCTGATAGCATATCTTCGGTAAAATATGGCTTGTTATCGTTAATAACAACATACGGCTCATCTTTAAATTGGGGTACGTCTTTTAGTTCATCAACGCGAGTATCGGTAACACCAATAAACAAAGCATTTTGCCCGCCGATATCATTGGTAAACCAAACACCACAACCCGAAAGGAAAACAACAAACGTTAATAAAAGCGATAAAATTTTAATACTATTTTTCATATAATAGAGTCTAACTCCTTTTATCTTTTTTAGGGTAATATTTATTTTCAATCAGTTCAAAATCATCGGTTGAGATATCGAATAAACGAATATCAAAAATTTCTTTAATAACATTATTTGAATCAACTAATAAATAAAAACGATCTTCTCGCTGAGCAAAATCGTATATTGTTGAGTCTTTAAAATAATAATTATTGTATTCTTTACTTGGTAATTGAAACACACCACTGTTTAAAAAATTCAAAACATATATATTTTTCAATCCAGGTGTTCTATTGTCGGAAAAAAATGTATAATCGGATTTTATTTTAACTTTTGTTGATTTAGATAAAAGGACATCCTCAACAAGATGATAGATGTACCGAGGTTCTTTTTTTAAAATTTTTAGTATAATCCAAGTAAAAGCACAAAGAGCAGCGCCAACCAATAGTGATATACCAAAAGTTTTTATATTCATTTCAACATTAAACCTATACACTCCTTATTATATAAACCTTTCAAGTATTTTTCTTTCTAAAGTTTGACCTTCAAGGCGGAGGTTTCCTTTTACGTTATAAACAAAATTACTTTCACTATTTATTGTACCTTGATAGTTATATTGTTTGAGCGCTTGTTTAAAATCTTCCCAATCAAAGCATCCTTCACCTGCAAGCAGATGCAAATCTTGACCGGGTATTGAATCATGAATATGTAGTGCTTTTACCCTATCACCCACGGCGGCAAAAAAGTCGGTTGCCTTGCCGCCTTGACACGCAAGATGCCCTGTATCAAGGCAAACCATTAAATTGTCGCAGTCCACGTCTGCTAGCATTTTTGCCGCGTCTTGACCCGTTTTGATTACACCGCCAACACCGGGCATATTTTCAAGACAAACAGTAGTGTTTATAGCGCATTTGCAAATACGACGAATGGTATCAATATTAAACTGCCACAGCTTTTCGGGGTTTTCATCCTCTTTGTTAAAAGCATAAACAAAGGGATGAATAATTGTGTAAGGTATATCAAACTTGTTTGCCATTTTTACACAATTTTCTATAGCAGTAATTCGTTGTTCTATTTCTTCATCCGTAGAGCACCATAGTGAAATTGAGTGCGGCGCGTGACATTGACCTATTTTAAGTCCAACATCTAAAATGTTATCGACAGCATTTTTTACAAAAGCGTATTGCTCTTCTTCGCTTTGCAAAAATATTTCGGGCTTATGTGATGTATCGTTTATATCAACAGCGGTATAACCTGCATCAACAAGCATTTGACAATATTCTTTATCCGCACCAAAACACGTTCTACTGATAAGCATAATATTCCCCTTTATAACAAGCTTTCAAAAAATGGTATAGCCTCTGCCAAATCAGAAAATTCTGCGGTAAGCAAGGCCTTGGTTTCATCGTCAAACTGAAGCACATCAGGTATGCCAATGCATTTCATACCGGCATTATAACCTGCAATAATTCCTTTTGGCGAATCCTCTATAACATAACAATCTGCCGGATTTACACCAAGATTTTGTGCGGCTAATAAAAATATGTCAGGAGCAGGTTTGCCATTTGTAACAGCAGTACCGGGTACTATGACGTCAAAAACATTTGCAGCACCAACAGTTTTAAGATGATGCTCAATAGTTTTTTTAGACGAACCGGTCGCTAGTGCCAATTTGACACCCTTTTCCTTTAAAAAATTCAACAATTTTTCCGCGCCGGATTTATATCTTACCACTAAATGTTTCGTAATATATTCACGAAATTCTGTGTTAAATAAATCAACGTCCATAGTAGGATATTTTTTTCTTAAATAATTGCTCCAACCAACCAAATTAGTACCAAGCACATCGGGTATGCACTCGCCCACATTTTTAAATCCTTGACGCTCACCCGCCCAATCCCACGCGGGAATACATATTTTTTGCGTGTCAAGCAACGTACCGTCCATATCAAAAATTATACTAAACATTATTTTAATTCCAATTTATTAAATTCCTCAAGCCAAAGATTTTTGATTATTTCATGACCTGCCGCCGACGGATGTGCACCATCGGTTGTCCAATAGTCAGGTCCCGCTAATTTGCAAGCATCGTCAAATGCCGCCTGCAAATCGATAAGCGGTAAGTTTTGCTTTTTAGCGATTCGTTTTACCGCCTCGGCCTTATCGGCAACATCAGTTATAAAACGGCTTAATCTATCGGGTATTTCCTCGGTGTTGCAGGTAGCACTACCCTCTAAAACAAAGGGCGATAATAAAATCAGTTTGATATTGGGGTTAGCGGTATATATATCCTCAAGCATCATATTATATACTTTTTCAAACCTTGCAGTATCAACACCGTTTTGTTTTTCAATTTCGTGCCACGCATCGTTTACACCAATAAAAATACTCGCAATATCGGGCTTTAAATTTATAAAATCTATCTTTATTCTTGCATATAGGTCAACAACTCTGTCGCCACTAATGCCGCGGTTTATAAATTCATATTCGTTTGGGTATTTAGCGCCCAAGGTTGCACTTACGTGATTTGCATAACCCGAACCTAGCTTTAAAAAATGGTCACCGTTTCTTGCACAATCGGTAATAGAATCACCGAAAAACAATACTCTTTTTGACATAATTATCACCCTTAAATATTAAAAAATTTTTATCATAGCAGATTAACTTATATTTCAACTTTTATTTTCTAAAATGATCTTTATAAAATCCCTCGAGTTTATTATACAACAAGTATATCACTGTGCTTTAATAAAATTATGAATTTTCAAAACAAGCCTCATTAATCATATGGTAATATGAGATATATTATTAACTTTAAAGAATCAACTTATTAAAAACCTATTATCTATTGGCGGCTGTTTTTCAGTAGTTGTTGTATTGGTTGTAATATTTGTTGTATCTTCTAACGATTGATTACTAACAGCTTACTCCCTTATTACTATTACATATAATAGCGCGATTCGCTTTTAATGTTTAATGACATAATAAGTATAGCACTAACGATTTTTAAAAACAATATTTTAATAACAAAAAATCCCGCACTCTTGCGAGAACGGAATTTCTTTTTTGGGAGTTCGAACTAAAAGGCACAGATGAAATGTGGCTGAAAACCGGGAAATTATTGATTATTCTTCTTTATTATCATTTAAAGATACAGACATTTTGTTATTTATCTGAATTACATTCTTTACAAGAAGAACTGCCATCACACTAAGCTCATATATAAGTCGAAGAGCAATAGGTCCTAAAATCATAACAAGAAGACCCATTAAAGCCGCACGACCATCGTTGATACTAACAACAAATGCTAAGAAGCCGAATAGAATTGCAAACAGTGTCAAAAGCAGATAAGTAAATTTCAAAATCTTTTCAATAAGCAGACTTCTAAAATTAAAGACATCTGAAACAAAGGTGAAAAATGCATTTAACTTAGGACGCTTCTTTTCAGGCATAACTAAAATCCAAACTAAAATAGAGCATACTAATGAAACTAAACCGCTGATAATTCCTACTGTAACTGCTGGTGATATAGGCATAAAACTCCTCCTAATGTTTGATATCATAATTATAATTTATTTGTAAATTCTTGTCAACATTTAAAATATTCAATCGGCGTCTAGTTTTTTAGCGTAATATGACGCCTTTTCATTTCGGAGTAAAGCAATTTAGCAAGAAAGTGAACATTAGCGCTTTTTTTACCTTTGGCATTCCCCATAACCACAATGGCACATTTTGCTTTGGTATTAAAAATCATGGAAGTTCTAAAAGTGCCAACACCACCTACATGCCAACATTGATTTGAACGTTTATATGTATGCCAACCTAAACAAGTATCGGTTTTCCCTTTGCGATTTAAGTCGGATCGTAGCCATGTCGTTCTGTGAGCCAAGGA
>JAZUOS010000030.1:0-25336 GCA_045604765.1 Acutalibacteraceae bacterium
CTCTTATGGCTGGCAAGTATGACACAAGTGATACCATAGCCTTTAATTTAAGCTTGAATTAAAGATAAAAAAACCTGCTCATCGTATGATGAGGAAGTTTTTATTTCCAAATTAAAATTAGATTTCAGCGAAGTACTTAATTGTACGAACCATTTGGCTTGTGTAGCTGTTTTCGTTGTCATACCAAGAAACAACTTGTACTTCATAAAGGTCGTCAGCAACCTTTGATACCATTGTTTGAGTAGCATCAAAGAGTGAACCGTAACGCATACCAATAACGTCAGAAGAAACGATTTGGTCTTCGTTGTAACCGAAGGATTCAGAAGCAGCAGCCTTCATAGCAGCATTGATGCCTTCTTTTGTTACGTCTGTACCCTTAACAACAGCAGTAAGGATAGTTGTTGAACCTGTGGGAACAGGAACACGCTGTGCAGAACCGATGAGCTTACCGTTGAGTTCAGGAATTACAAGACCGATAGCCTTTGCAGCACCTGTGCTGTTAGGAACGATGTTAGCAGCACCTGCACGTGCACGGCGAAGGTCACCCTTTCTGTGAGGACCGTCAAGAATCATCTGGTCGCCTGTGTAAGCGTGGATTGTGCTCATAATACCGCTCTGGATTGCAGCATAATCGTTAAGAGCCTTAGCCATAGGAGCGAGGCAGTTAGTTGTGCAAGAAGCAGCAGAAATGATGTTGTCTTCTTTAGTAAGAGTGTTTTCGTTTACGCTGTAAACGATAGTTGGAAGATCGTTACCTGCTGGAGCAGAAATAACAACCTTTTTAGCACCTGCATCAATGTGAGCCTGTGACTTTTCTTTTGAGCAGTAGAAGCCTGTGCATTCGAGAACTACGTCTACACCAAGCTCGCCCCAAGGAAGATCCTTAGCGTCTTTTTCAGCATAAATTTTGAGAGTTTTGCCGTCAACTGTGATGGTACCAGCCTCATCATCAGCAGCTACAGTGTGAAGATTTTCACCGATGTAACCACAGTAACCACCCTGTGCTGTGTCATACTTTAAAAGATTAGCAAGCATTGAGGGCTTTGTAAGGTCGTTGATAGCTACTACATCGTAGCCTTCAGCACCAAACATCTGACGGAATGCGAGACGACCGATACGGCCGAATCCGTTAATAGCAACTTTAACCATTGGAATTACCTCCTAAAAATTTTCTATATGGTATTTTACCCTATTTAAATAAATTTTGCAAGTATTTTGTTAAAAAATAAACAATTTTTTACAATTTCATTTATTTTGACAATTTTTTCAAAAGGTTAAATGTTTTTATGTGCAGTTTTAACTAAATAAAAAAATATGTCATTGCGAGCCGAATTTATCGGCGTGGCAATCCGTTCTTGTTTTTGCATGTGGGGATTACGGATTGCCGCGTCGCTTATGCTCCTCGCAATGACCTTTATTTTTTAATAAAGTAACAATAGTCAAGAATTATATTACCACTTTCGTCAGATGTAGTATAACGAGGACACAAGCAGTTTTCAAATGACCAAACAGCACCGTCTTTATCTTGCCATATGGCCATACCATTATCTACAAGTTTTTGACGACAATCACTTGTGTTATGAACTTCGCTCTCTTTACCATAAATCCAACAAGTACCCAAACTTAAATTGTGAAAATCAATACTAACAAATCCATCAGGCACAGGTGTATTTTCAGGTGTAAGCATACCAATATAATATTCAAAAGGTTGTCCGTCAGCACGACGTTCTACACCAATATAACCGCCACCATTTTCCCAAATTGATATTATTTTATCGGTGCCGCCCATAGTGCTTTCAAGCATATCAAACCAACCATTTTGCCACCACTCACCCCAGTGACCAAAATTATCATATTTTTTGCCAATAAAACGCAAATTAGGTATGTCTTCCTTAAAAACCTTAATAATTTCTGCCATAATAAAACTCCCTTATTCCTTTGATATAAAATGTTTGATTTCTCCATCTAAATTATGTATTTCGTCTTTCAAAAAAGATGGATAAATTGTAATATTTTTAAGTTCATCAATTGAAATCCAACCAAGAATAACATTGCAGTTATCTTTTTGGGATACAAATTCGCTTAATTTAAGTGTTTTAGAATCATCGGTAAAATTAACAAGATAATAAAATGCTATGCTATGTTGTTTTTTGCCGCAGTATTCCCAAAAATTTTCTTCGGTCCAGATAAGACGATTAACTATAATATCATCGCCTGTTTCTTCCTTATATTCGCGGACAAGCGTTTCAACGCTTGTTTCACCAAGTTTTACCGTACCACCAGGCAAAGCATATTCATTACCATCTTTTTGTCTTTGAAGCAAGACTTTTCCATCATGGACAGTAACACCAACGGTACGAATACTGAACGTATAGTCGTCTGATTTGAAATTTATATCTTTGTTCATTTCGTTATCCAATTTTATCCCTCCGTCAAAACCTATGGTTTTGCCACCCACTGACAGTGGCGGTCTCCCTCTGTCACTTCGTGACATCTCCCTCACACCGTGAGGGAGTCTACCCTTTAGGCAAGGGAGGCTCGTTTAGCTTATTACTAACGACTCATCATCGGTTAAAGCGTAAACTTTATATTTTCCATTCTTTTGCAATTTGTCATATAACGGCTTTCGGTCGGATGTGTAATGACAAACCAAAATGCCATCAAAGAGTCCTAAACCGTTAAAATCGGTCATACCATCGGGTACGGAATCAAATGCCGCTACATGTTCAATATTTTTTGACGCTATATGCGCACCTGCACTACCGCCAACATAAATAACGCCCGATTTTACATAGTTAATTATTTCTTTATCAAATACGCAGTCTCTTATTCGCTGCAATGTTTTAAATGTATTACCGCCGCTAATGTAAATAACATCAATATCAAGATTGAAAAATTGTTCTGAATTCCAATAATCAAAAACGTATATGTTATCTTTTATAAAACCAAATTCTTGCATGCGCAAATAATACATTTCACTATGTATTGCCTCAAAAGTTGCTTTTTCATTTGGTATAAAAAGCAACTTGCATTTGTCTATTGGTTTTATAAGATTATCTAAAATTGTTTGTCGCGAATTTTCGTTACGAAAATCACAAGACGATAAAATCAGTTTCAAGAAAATCATCCTTTGCTAAAAACTATATCACAAAGTTCAATGCCCAAAGCACCGTGTTTTTTGATTTGTTCCTCGGTGTAATAGTCGTACATATCGGTATATTTTGCCGTCTTTGCTTCATTGGCGGTATAGCCGCATTTATCAAGCGGTAAATGTTCGTACAGCTCTTTAAAATCGGCAAATTTATGTAACGCTTTAACCCTTGCGGTAATTGTATCGTTGTTTTTGGTGCAGTTAAAAACAATCGTATCGCCAACATTTATCTGCTGCCGTTTTTCATCATTTAGTCGCAGTTCAATGGTTTTGCTACCGTCGGCAATGCTACCGAAAGCACCAAGCCACAGTTTCATATTATGGGTTTTGGTTAGAAATTCCTCAACGCTATCAATCACTTTATCATTACCCTTGGGCAATATTTGTTTTGCTTTTTCGGCATCCAGCCATTTATAACTAATGATTTCATTTTTATCAATATTTAATTCGCCGTTATACTCGGCAAGAAATAGTGTAAGCGACTTGTGTTTTGTGCCTGAATTAGTATTGAAAGTGTAGCTGAATTCGGTTTTAAAGCCGTCTATTAATTGCGTTTTGATACCCGTTTCCTCAAAAAGCTCTCTTTTAGCACAGTCTTGTTCACTTTCAAAAGCCTCTAAATGACCTTTGGGCACACTATAAGTACCCGAAATATTTTGCAAAAGGCACAAATATTCTCTCTTTCCATTCACAGTTCTATAAACGATAACACCGCAAGATTTTTGATAAACCGCCTCTACGCAAGTGTCGTAATACTGCTCTTGAAAATGAATTGCCTCGGCAATTTGGGCTTGATTATAAATCATATTTTCGGGTGCGGCTATCAGCTTGTCCTCAATATCGTTTTTACGGTAAACAATGCCGATAATTTTAGCGCGATATTCGTTTACAGGCTTATCTGTACCAAGCAAATACACGTCAAGCTCTTCGCCGTCACCGCCTAAAACACCCGGAATATATCCGTAATTTATGGGATACGTTAACGTGTAGTTAGGCTTTTTATGAACATAACCAATCGGACGGTCAATAATAATATCAACCGTCTTGCCAAGATATGATTTTACAAGTGATTTTCGTTCATCAAGAGTCATAATTTGCTCTCCTGTTACAAATTATTTATTGCCTCAATTATTCTTTCTGCCGATTTTATTCCGTCAACTGCGGCGGACATAATACCACCGGCATAACCTGCGCCCTCGCCGCAAGGATAGACACCGCCAAAAGCGGTGGACTCCCCTGCCTTGTTTCGCACAATTCGTATGGGCGACGAACTGCGGGTTTCTGGGGCGGTTAAAATGGCATCGTGACACGCAAAACCGCGAATTTTTTTATCCATTTCTATAATACTGTCTTTTAATGAATCAGTAATAAATGACGGATATATTTCACGTAAATCAGCGAAAACAAAGTCAGGTTTTACGGTGGGTTTAACACTGCCGATTTCTGCTTTTTTGTCAAATACAAAATTACCCACTGTAGTAATTGGTACGGCACCATTTGCAAGGGTATACACTTTTTGTTCGACTTGCTGTTGTAGCTGGCAACCGGCAAAAACATTGTCGCCCTCTAAATCTTCGGGGTTAACTCCTACAAGCAAAGCGCTGTTAGCATTTTCGCCATCACGGCGGCTATTGCTCATACCATTTACGGCAATACCTCCATTTTCACTTGACGCGTTAATAACCTCGCCGCCCGGGCACATACAAAAAGTAAAAACACCACGTCCGCTCGGCAGGTGCACTGCCAATTTATAATCGGCGGCTTTAAGTGACTTATGACACGCAAAGTCACCATATAAAGCCTTGTTAATTTCGCTTTGTAAATGCTCTATTCTAACACCCATGGCAAAGGGCTTTCGTGTCATTTCAACACCTGAATTATATAGCATTTTAAAGGTATCACGCGCTGAATGACCAATACAAAGGCATAAATATTCACAAAGAACTTTTTTACCGTTTATTGAGATTTCTACAAGCTTTTTATTTTCAAAATAAACGCCGTCAAGACGAGAGTTAAAGTTAACCTCGCCGCCGAGTGAAATTATTTTATTTCGAATATTTTTAACCACCGTTTTTAAAACGTCAGTACCAATGTGTGGCTTAGCATCAATAAGTATATCTTTTTGCGCACCGAATTGATGAAACACCTCTAAAACAGTACGGCAACGTATGTCTTTTATACCGCTGTTAAGCTTACCGTCAGAAAAAGTACCTGCACCACCCTCGCCGAATTGAACGTTTGATTCGGGATTAAGTGTGCCGCCTGCAAAAAACTTTTCTACATCGGCAGTGCGCGTGTCCACGTCGGCACCGCGCTCATATACAATGGGTCGCAGTCCTGCACGAGCCAAAGTAAGCGCCGCAAACATACCCGCAGGTCCAAAGCCGATAATAACAGGTCTTATATCAGACTCGGCTTTTTGCCAAACGTATTCTTTTTTGGTAAAGGGTTGAGCGTTTTTATTGTGTTTTAAGATTTGTGATTCGTTTTTAATACGAGCCACTATAGATACGACAAAACAAACGTCACTCTTATCACGCGCATCAACCGATTTACGATAAAGCTCGGCAGTAATTATATCTTGCCTATTTATCTTTAGTTTTTTTGAAACAATGCCGTAAACGTCGCTTAAATCGGTATCTAACGACACATTTATATTGTTTATAATTATCATTATTAAACCCCAAAATCCTCATAAATGGCATTCGAAGCGCAAAATGCACTGCTCCAAGCCCACTGTAGATTAAAGCCACCGCAATCGCCGTCAATATCAAGTATTTCGCCTATGCAATAAAGCCCTCTTTCACGCTTTGATTCCATAGTTTTAGGACTGAACTGCGTAGTATCAAGACCGCCTGCTGTTACCTGTGAGTTTTCAAAGCCTGTGGTACCTATAACCTTAAATTTCATACCTTTAATTACTGATGCAATTTGTTTAATATCAGCGTTTTTAAGGCTTGCTACACTATCACTAAGTTTTAGACCGCACATTTTAATTACTGCTTGTCCTACACGCTTATTGAGCATACCCGTAAGAAACTCGTCAAGGTTACGAGCACGCAAAGCGGCAGCGCGAAAGCTTAATATATCACAAACTTGTGCAAAGCCATATTCCCACATTAAATCGAGTGATATTATCTTTTCGCCCGACTGACGCTCAACCTCGCGCGAAAGCTGCATTATCGGTGGACCCGAAAGACCGTAATCGCAAAACAAAACCTCGCCATAATCACCACGCACAGCAGTGCCGTTTATTGAAAGATTAACATCGGCATTTACCTTCATACCCTTAAGGCTTTTTACAACGTCGGTTTCAGTTTTAAGCTGAACAATGGCGGGTGTGGTTTTTACTGCTTTATAACCTGTGTTTTTTAGTATTTTTAGCATACTACCGTTTGAGCCTAATTTACTGCCGCCCGAATAAAGACCGGTAGCCACAACTAAACTTTCGCAAACAAAATCACCGTTTGTGGTTTTTACGTTAAAGAAATTTTCTTTTTTACTGTATGACAAAACAGCGGTATCAACAAAGGTGTCAACACCGTATTCGTCTAAAGCAAAACGCAACGAATCAACAACCGAAGACGCTTGTAAAGAATAAGGGTAGCCTCTACCCGTTTCATCATAGGTAAATACAACACCGATTTCGCTAAAAAAATCAGCAGCAAAATAGTTATCATAAGTCTGTAAAGCATACTCAGCAAAACTAACATCCTCACCGTGATAACGGTCAAGGTCAATTCTTAAATTTGTTATATTGCATCTGCCGTTTCCCGTAGTAATAAGTTTTTTACCTACACGAGAAAGTTGCTCAAGTACCGCAACGCTTATACTGCGGTCGCGCATTTTTATATTTATTGCGGCGCACATTCCTGCAGCACCACCGCCAACAATTACAACATCATATTTTTGAGTCATATTTACACTCCAAAATGTTTATTTCTTTGATTTTATCATAAAAAAATAATTTTATCAACAAAAAGCGAAAAAGAGCCATGTTTCCACGGCTCTTTTCCACTTTTAAGGGGTTTGAGGAGAGAATCGCAACTTAAAGTTGCGACGTACCAATAAGGGTGCGGCTCCCTTCTGCTTGGTACAAGCATATCGTACATCAAATTTTTTACATTTTTATGAACACAATTTAAATATTTTTTTAGAATATGTTTAATTTTTTCTGACAATACTAAAAGTACACGCAGAAAGGAGAATTTGAAAATGAAATATTATAAAACATCTAAGTTTACAAAAGCCATAACCTCTACAGGTTTTGTTACAATAGTTGCTTGCGCTTTAATTGCCGTGGGCGCAATATCTTGGTTTGCGCTTTCACGCGATAATACTGTGAAAGAAAAACCGTCAAATAATAGTTCTTCTAAATCGGAATACCCCAATACCGATAACTCATATAATAGTGAAGCAGAGGTGCCGCAAGTTGAAGTTGAAATTGAGCCGCCCGCTACTGATGTTGACGACAATGTAAGCAATGTGCCTTATGACGAGGCCGAACCGATAACCCCACCCGAACCCGAAAAACCGACCTTTGTTTTACCGATAACGGGTAATATTTCAAAAGGCTTCAGTGATACGGCACTTCAATATTCGGCAACATACGGTGATATGAGACTGCACACAGGTGTTGATATTTTATGCGAAAACGGTTCAAATATTAAATCGGCGGGTTTAGGCACTGTAAAATCGGTTGTTGACGATACAAATTACGGTAGAATTATCACTATTGAGCACACGGGAGGTATAACAGTTAAATACTGCGGAATGGGTAGTGTTAATGTAAAGGAAAATGATGCGGTTACTGCAGGAGAAGTTATTGGCACCTCGGGTGAGATACCTTGCGAATGTGCCGACAACCCACATATTCATATTGAGGTTACCGTTGACGGAAATATTGCCTCTCCACTTGCTGCTTTAGGACTTGAATAATCTTAATCAGAACACCTGCCCTCGTGCATTTCGTTTAGGGGCAAAAAATGAGCATAAGGCTATATGTCTTATGCTCATTTTGATTATTTTATATATGCTTCAAGTCGGTATATAGGTAGTCCCTGTGACACAAATTTTTGTTCATATTCGGTCATAATGTTGCCCTCAAAATTACTGTTATGTAAATCGAGCGATACATTTTTAAGTGCAAAACCGTTTTGTGATAACTCTCCTATTGAAAACTCAAATAACTTCATATTATCGGTTTTTTGATGAATTTCAGCGTACGGTTTCATAATACGCTTATAAATTTCAAGAAAACCGTGATGCGTAAGTCTGTGACAAGCGTATTTATTTTTGGGGAATGGACAAGAAAAATTTAAAAATATCTGCTCAATACTTTGCGGCTTTATATGTCTTTCAAGATACTCGGCGGTGCATTTTATAAAACGAACATTTTTAAGGTTCATTTTTTGCGCTAATTCGCAAGCTGAAACAATTACATTCGCCTCGCGCTCGACCGCTATCAGATTTATTTCGGGGTGTGCTGCGGCATACTCGCAAGCAAACCTACCCTTGCCACAACCAACTTCAAGATATAACGGCTGTGACGCGCCAAACCAGCTGTCAAAATCAATATAATCCTTATCGTTTATAGCAGTTTTAAAATTACGGTCTTCACTAACACTTGTATACAAATATTCAGATACCGCTTCTAATCGCTCTTTTAAATATTTCTTTTTTTTCATTCTCATAATTATTCACCAATAAGGCTGCTCAAAAAAGAGCAGCCTAAAAATTTATTTATTAAGTTCTTCTAATTTTGCAACTGCCTCGTTAAGATAGTCTTCACCGAAACGCTCTATGCAACCGTTATCAACCATTTGAGTAAGTGAAATATCAATTGGCAGCTTACCAAGCAAATCAATGTTTAACTCTTTTGCTATGTCATCACTACCGCCGCCAAACACACTGAATTCTTTACCGCAGTCGGGGCATTTTACATAGCTCATATTCTCAACAAGACCTAAAATATTTATATTCATCATTTTAGCCATATTATAAGCTTTTTTAACAATAAGAGAAACAAGGTCTTGAGGAGATGTTACCATAACAATACCATCAAGCGGAATTGTCTGGAACACAGTAAGCGGCACATCGCCAGTACCGGGAGGACAGTCGATAAACAAGTAATCGAGGTCACCCCAAACAACATCCTGCCAGAACTGTTTTACAGCGCCTGCGATAACAGGACCACGCCAAACAACCGGAGCATCATTTTCTTTAATTAGCATATTAACAGACATTATTTTTATGCCGCCCTTGGTTGCAGCGGGTAATATACCAAGCTCATTTTGCATAGCATTGCCCATAATACCGAACGACTTTGGAATTGAAGGGCCTGTAATATCGGCATCAAGTATACCAACCTTATAGCCTTTTTGGTTCATAAGAGTTGCAAGCAATGAGGTAACCATAGATTTACCAACGCCACCCTTGCCACTAACAACGGCAACAACGTGCTTAATGTTATTGAATTCGCCGGTTGGCTCTATAAAACTTTCTTTTCTTGAAGAACAATTGCTGCTGCAAGAAGCGCAATTGCCATTACAATTTTCTGACATTTTTCATCACCGCAAAGTATTATACAACATTAGTTTTTTAAAATCAATATCAAATTATACTAAAAATATGAACAGATTTGCTTTGTGCTTTCTTTGGGCGAATATATAAACTCGTCTATATGATCCTCATCATAAAAATACTTATATGTATTGTCAATCGGATTATCAAAGCTGTCAATAATTATAAGTTTTATTTTCATTTTTTCGGGTATTATGCTTTTTATATATACACTCGCCGTCTGCCCAACATGTACATTTTCTTTTGGCTCGGCAAGACCCGCTAGATTAGGTGTCAGTTCAACAAAAATGCCATAATCTTCAATACTACGAACAATGCCCGATACTGTTTGACCTTGACTAAAGCTCGCACAGTTTTGCTCCCAGGTGCCGAGCAATTCTTTGTGGGATAGTGTTATTTTTTTATCGGCATCAATATTTTTAATTATTGCTTTAATGCTGTCACCCACGCTGAAGCGATCTTTTGGGTGTGAAATACGCGAAACGCTAATGGCATCTATTGGAAGCAGCGCTATATTGCCGCAACCAATATCACAAAAGGCTCCAAAGGTTTCAAGATGAGTTATGCGCGCATCGATAATATCTCCCACGCACTTGTTGCTCAAAATATAATCCAGACACTTTTGTTGAGCGGATCTACGTGATAATACGGCATATTTGTTTCCGTTTTGGTCGGTTGCAAAATCTGTCACAATAAAGCAAACCGGTCTACCCACCCTTGAGATGAGTGCGATGTCACGAGTGGTGCCCTCTTTTATGCCTATTGCGCCCTCGTCGCGCGGTATGATGCCCTTCACAACACCTAAATCAACCACAAGATTGTGTTCAGAGTCGCACATAATAACACCTGCTTCAAGTGTTTTTTCAAGCGATTGCGCTAACACCAACGACATTTCACTTGTCATATATCTTTTATTTTCTTCGGTGCCTACCATTGTGCCTTCGGGTTGGTAATCTTTCATTTTTATCTCGCCTTTCTTCTATGCTATACAAGAAAATATATGCTGTTTAAAAAACAAAAATGATTACCAATATAAAACAGTCTGTACATAATAGCACAGACTGTTTATTCAACTATTTAACTGTAATTATACCGCTTATAAGTTCCGGTATAATTAAATTTTCAGGTTCGCTAAGATTGCAAAAAGCAGTTTGTTCGTCATGAACAAACTCTATTTTATATTCGCCTTTTGCTGCGGTTTCTTTAATTTTAAAATTGAGCGTAGCGAGTGTTCCATTGATTTTTGTATTTGAAAGATCTGATTGATTTACGAGCATCACCACTGTACCGTCAACATCGTTAACTTCACACTCATCAAAAATTTCTCCGCTGGCACACGATACAAACTCTATGGCATCAGCATTATAACTAACAGTAATCTGACCATAATAAAAACCGTGATTTTTGTTAAGTGTAATTGGCATCTTAACGATATCTCCAGCAAGTGCTGTCTTGCTCTCAAAAGATAGTACAGTATTTCCAACATTATTATTAATGTATTTAATAACAAAAATTGTACCTGTAGTGACTAATGCAACAGCTAAAACAGAGGCGACTATTATTAAAATAATTTTTTTATTCATGATTAAAATCCCTCATATTCGTCATTATTAATCTTTTCATTAAGAGCAGACACAACGCCAGCTTTATCTTCCTTGTATGTAACACCGTACCATTTATCCTCTGCAACCAAAACGGCAACATCTTTTTGACCTCGGTCTATAACATTAGACACAACGGTAGGAAGATAACATTCAACCTTTGGCACATTAATTTTTTCTGCCAAAAACTCTTTAAGGTCATTTTCAATGTATGTAAACACATCCGGTGTAAAACCCCACATATTCATTGATACAATGCAGTCGGGCGGTAATTCCACCCAAGTTTCATCATCCTCAGTGTATTTGCAATCAAGAATTTTTGTGCGCTCGGTAACAGATTTTAAAACACCGTTTTCTGTTTCACAAATACCGCGTGATACAGTGCCGTTTTCGGTAAGGGTGTTTTGGAGTCTGAAGCCTACCATACAAAAATCGCCGCTTTGTTTTTTGAGATGATCATACATTTTTTGGTACGCACCTTTACCGTAATAATCATCGGCATTAATAACAGCAAAAGGTGTGTTAACCACATTGCGCGCGCAATAAATAGCGTGTGCAGTACCCCATGGCTTTACTCGGTCTGCAGGGCACTCAAACCCTTCGGGCAGCATATCTATTTCTTGAAAAGCATAATCAACATCTATCATCTTTTCGATTCTGCTGCCTACAATTTCTTTAAATTCTTTTTCGATCTCGTGCTTAATTATAAACACTACCTTATTAAACCCAGCCTGCTTTGCGTCATAAACCGAAAAATCAATAATCGCCTGACCGTGAGGTCCTACAGGTTCAATTTGCTTAAGTCCGCCAAAACGGCTACCCATACCTGCCGCCATTACTACAAGTGTTGCATCAAAACTCATTGCTATTTCTCACTTTCTTTTTTTAATGATTTAGAGGCGCGTACATTTTCATTTGCTTTTTCATTAAAGCCCTCGGTACTTTCCCGCATAAATAACACCTTAAATGTTAGTATTAAAAGCTTTAAATCAAGCAATAGTGAATATGTTTCTACATAAATCAAGTCCATATGAAGCTTATCTTCGGGACTTGTATTATATTTTCCGTAAAGTTGTGCAAATCCTGTAAGGCCTCCCTTTACTCTATGACGAAGTTCAAATTCGGGATATTTTTTAGAATATTCATACACGTTTTCTATTCTTTCAGGTCTCGGACCCACAAGTGACATATCCCCGCGCAAAATGTTAAATAATTGCGGCAGCTCGTCCATTCGGCAAGCACGAATTATTTTGCCCACACGCGTTATACGGTCATCATCACTTACCGCTTTTTTAGCGCCGTCTTTATCGGCATCTACAATCATTGAGCGAAATTTTAACACATTAAAAATTTTGCCATTTATTGTAATACGGTTTTGCTTAAACAAAATCGGACCGCCATCATCAATCTTAATAGCAATGGCACAAATAAGCATAATAGGGCTTGTAATTATTATCACTATTGCAGAAATAACAATATCCATCAAACGCTTGATTATTCGTTGTTCAAGTGTAAGACCGCGGTTGCGACTCATTAGTACAGGAGTATCACTGATTTGAATGTTATAACTGTTGCTAATTATAATATCGGTTATATCTGGCAACAAATATGACCGTTTTTCGTGAGTGTAACAATACGATAATATTTGCTTTTGCAGATTTTTATCTACACCGCAAATCAATACAGCCTCATACTTATCTATCTGACGCTTTATTTCATTTAAATCGGTAGTGTTTGCATTAAAGCCACGCTCAATGCTGAAACGCTCAGAAATTTTACCCATTTTTTGAATAAGTTCAAAACCAGAAACATCGTCACCAAAAACGGCAACCACACGACGTGGCGGATACAGTTTAAAATAAATCGTATTTGCACAAAAAGAACAAAGTGCAACCACTAAAATTTGATAAACAATTCCAACAAGCATTGGTGCTATTGCTACCATCTCACGAGCAATAAGGCTAAGTTCAAGATACATTACCGCATTGGTAAAAACAGTAGCAAGCGAAAAGCTGTAGATAATCTCATGTATTCGAGATATGCCAATTTTAAATGCACCGTAAAGTGATGAAAATACGGTAAAAAGCAACACAAAAGAAAGAATAACAACATAGTTACCCTTATTGCTGAAAAGTGATTCAACATAACCTGTTATCCACACTTGTATGAAGCCAACCGTAACTGCGGCAACAATCATTATTTTAACAAAAAGCATTATACTTTTTCTAAGTCTTACCAAATTTTTCATAAACACACCTCAATAAAAATGTGCTAAATCTCAAAGTATAGTATATAATTATTATATGCCTCTTGTCAAGTTAATTAATTGTTGAAAATATTATTCTTGACAATGGGCGAATTAAATTGTATAATGCTGTTTGACTCTGTGGCATTTACCTATACTTATATAAATTGTAAAAGGTGGTTTTTATTTTGGCTAAGGCTATTAAAGTAACCGATGGCGGTCTTAAAAAACTTCAGGATGAGCTTGAGTATCTTAAAACTGAAGGTCGTAGTGACATCGCAGAGAAAATTAAGGTAGCACGCGGCTACGGCGACCTTTCTGAAAACAGCGAATATGACGACGCTAAAAATGAGCAGGCAAAAATTGAGGCTCGTATTGTAGAGCTTGAGGCTATGCTCAAAAATGTTGAAATTATAAAAGACATCAAAGGCGCAGCAAAAACAGTCGTTGTTGGTGTAAAGGTTAAAGTGTACGACGAAGAGTTTGACGAAGAAGAGGAATATTATGTTGTTGGCTCTACCGAAGCCGACCCCGTAAACAACAAGATTTCTGACGAATCCCCTGTTGGTCGCGCTCTTTTAGGCCATAAGGTTGGCGATACAGTTATAGTTGAAGCACCTGCAGGCGAAATCAAACTTAAAATAGTAGGTATTTCAAAATAATATTTCGGGGCAGGCATTACTGCCCCTATTTTTAATATTTTTTACTCAAATATTGAAAGGATGTTACAAATGAGCGAAAATAACAACAATGCTCCCGTACAAGAACTAAGTGAAATTTTACAGGTTCGCCGAGATAAACTTTCTGCTATGAAAGAAAACGGCAACGATCCATTTGTTAAAACCAAATATGATGTTGATGCACATTCTATGCAGATTAAGGGCGACTTTGAAGGCTATGAAGGAAAAGAAGTTAGCGTTGCAGGTCGTATTATGGCGCGTAGAATTATGGGTAAAGCAAGCTTTGTTACCATTCGCGACGGCGAAGGCGATATTCAGCTCTATGTTCGCCGCGACGATGTTGGCGAAGAAACTTATGCCGCATTTAAAAAGTGGGATATCGGCGATATAGTAGGCGTTAAGGGTACTGTATTTAAAACTCAAACCGAAGAAATTTCAATTCACGCTAACCATATTGAAATTTTGGCAAAATCACTTCTTCCCCTCCCCGAAAAATTCCACGGTCTTACAAATAACGACCTTCGTTTCCGTCAAAGATATGTTGACCTTATTATGAACCCAAATGTTAAGCGCAATTTTAAAATTCGCTCACTGTTCATAAAATTTATGCGTAAATATCTTGACGATATGGATTATATCGAGGTTGAAACGCCTGTACTTAACACAATTGTTGGTGGCGCGGCAGCTCGTCCGTTTATTACCCACCACAACACTCTTAATATTCCTATGTATATGCGTATCGCTACCGAGCTTCCTCTTAAGCGTCTTATCGTTGGCGGTATGGAGCGTGTTTATGAAATCGGTCGTATTTTCCGTAACGAAGGTATGGATCCTAAACATAACCCGGAATTTACAACAGTTGAGCTTTATCAGTCTTATGCTGATTTCCACGATATGATGGATATTGCCGAAGGTATTATCTCGGGTGCCGCTATGGAAATTCACGGCACATACGAAGTTGAATGGCTTGGCGAAAAGATAAATCTTGCACCGGGCTGGCGTAGACTTACAATGGTTGACGCTGTTAAAGAGTATGCAGGTATTGACTTTAGTGCTATTTCCGATGATGCCGAAGCAGTTGCTGCTGCTGAAAAAATCGGCGTTGAACTCGCTGAAACCGCTGATAAGACCTGGGGCAACGCGCTTTACGCTTGCTTTGACCAAAGAGTAGAAGAAAAACTTATTCAACCTACATTTATTACAATGTATCCTGTAGAGGTTTCTCCCCTTACTAAAGCTTCGCCTGCTGATCCACGTCTTACCGAAAGATTTGAACTCTTTATTTGCCACAGCGAGCTTGCAAACGCATATTCAGAGCTTAATGACCCCATCGTTCAGCGTGAGCGTTTTGAAAAGCAGTTAGAGCTTCGTGAGCGCGGAGACGACGAGGCAGAAATGCTTGACGAGGATTTCCTCATCGCTATGGAATACGGTATGCCTCCAACAGGCGGTATGGGTATCGGTATTGACAGAGCTGTTATGTTGCTTACCAACTCGGACAGCATTCGAGAAGTAATCGCCTTCCCCACGATGAAACCGTTAGACTAATTAATTTTGATAGCCTTGTATATCTTTCGATATGCAAGGTTATTTATTTTTGAAAAACTAATGACAAACTATAAAATTTGTGATATTATTATAAAAAATCGCAAAGGGTGATTTTATGGATAACTATGATTTAATTTTAAACTATGCTAAAAGTAATTACAAAAAAATGTTTCGTGAGCCTGACGGTCTTTTAAAGCATAAATTTATTGTGCCAGGTGCGGCTTACAGTAACAGCCTTTGGGATTGGGACAGTTGGCTTACCAACATTGCCCTTCGTGATTTTGTAACCGAGGATATTTCCGAATATGAAAAAGGTTGCATTATAAACTTCCTTGAACATATGGATGAGCGCGGCAGAATGCCTATATTTATTGTTCCTACAAAAGAATGGTATAACTATGACGGAAGTGATATTACAAACATTCACAAACCCTGTCTTGCACAGCACGCGGCTTTTCTTGTAAAAATGTATAATAATGATGCCGAATGGCTCCGTCTTTATTTTGACAAGATGCTAAAATTCATTGATTATTATTACAACAATCAGCGTCATTCTTGCGGTCTTTACTACTGGATAAATGACTGTGCAATCGGTGTTGATAATGACCCCTCTACATATTATCGTCCTGAAAACAGCTCGGCATCTATTTATCTTAACTGCTTAATGTATAGAGAACTTGAAGATATTTGTTACTTGGGTGAGCTTTTGGATGTTGATGTGAGTTTTTATAAAAATGAAGCCCAAAATCTAAAAAACACAGTAAGAGATCTTTGCTTTGACGAAAAAGACGGCATGTATTATAGCGCAGATTTAAATCTTTTACCTGTTGACCCCAATTCTACATTGCATTCGGGTGCACCGCGCCATTGGGACAGCCTTATTCAACGAATCGGCTGTTGGTCGGGCTTTATGGCTATGTGGGCAGGTATCGCCACACCCGAACAGGCTACTCGTATGGTAAAAGAAAATCTACTTGATGAAAAAGCATTTTGGGCGCCTTACGGTGTGCGTACACTTTCGAAATATGAGAAGATGTATTCTATTAAAAAGACCGGAAATCCGTCTTGTTGGCTTGGACCCATTTGGGGTATTTCTAACTATATGGTATTTGACGGTCTTGTTAAATATGGTTTTGTTAATGAAGCCCGTGAACTCGCCGAAAAAACCCTAAAACTCTTTGGCAATGATATCGCAAAGACCGGTGAACTTCACGAATATTACGATCCCGAAAGCGGCGAAGGCGTTAATAACCCAGGTTTTCAAAACTGGAACTTATTTGCAATTCAAATGGGTCAGTGGCTTAACAAAAATGAAAATTAAAAGTGGAGAATGATATCTTATGAGAGATACAGCGGCAATTATTTTATGTGCAGGCAAAGGCTCAAGAATGAATGATAATTCAAAAAGTAAGGTTTGCTTTGACTGCGCAGGCGTTCCCGTTATACGCAGAATCATTGACAATATGAAATCTGCAGGTGTTAGCCGATTTGTAGTTGTTATTGGCCATCAGGCATATAGTGTTATGGACTGCCTTGATGGAGTAGATGGTATTATATACGCTTATCAAAAAGAACAAAAAGGTACAGGCCATGCAGCCCTTTGCGGACTTAAATCACTTTCTTCTATGGGATATGACGGACCGGTTATTATCTCAATGGGTGATAAAATTATATCCACCGACGTAATCAGCGGTATTTTGCAAAAGGCAGAAGCTGCCGATGCTGTTTGGGGTGTACAACCACTTAAAGATAACTTTAACGGTGGCCGCGTTGTTGTGCGCGATGGTAAACCATACGGTGTTATAGAATTTACCGATGCTGCTTTAATGGCGCTTGGTAATACAACACCCGATAAATACGAAATTTTGCTTGACGGCATCGGTCTTAATCCTAAAAAGGCAAAAAAGGTGCTTGACAGTGCACTCACAAAGACTCCGTCACCCACAAAAACACTTTGTGGTGTAGAGTTTGGTGCTGATGATGTTCTTTCTGCCCCGTATGCAAATGCAGCTCTTTATTGCTTCAATACCAATAAGGTAATTGATGCCATCCAAAACATCGGCTCTGACAATGCACAAGGCGAAATTTATCTTACCGATGCTCTCGAATATTTTGCCGCAAAGAATCAAGCTGTGTTATACGAAATTGCTAACAAAAACGATATGCTTACCTATAGCACAAAGCAAGAACTTTGTAAAGTAAGCGAACACTTTATGCGTACAGCTTCACAATATATTACAGATATAAATAATGGTAATATGGATAATATCTTACAAAATCTCTATGGAGATGAGTATGAAATTCAAAAACCAAGATACACCGAGCTCCTTAATAAGTTTATAGAAAAATACGGCGATAAAAGGGTTGTTATTACTCGTTCCCCCGGTCGCATAAATCTTATGGGTAGACACATTGACCATCGTGGTGGCGGTATTAACGTTATGGCAACCGATAAGGACCAGGTATTTGTATCAGCGCGACGCGACGACAATATCGTTCGCATTGCAAACCTTGATCCCACTTACCCCGACCGCAGTTTTTCTATAAGCGAAACATTATCACTAGGCACTAACGAATCGTGGCTTTCCTATCTCTCAAGCGAAAAGGTTGTTACTGCTTTAAACGAAAGTAAGGGCGATTGGTCCAACTATGTAAAATCAGCCGTTATTCATGCACAGTTCAAAACAGACTATACCCTTTGCGGTATGGATATGGTATCTACAGGTAACATTCCTGTAGCAGCCGGTCTTTCATCATCATCAGCTATAGTTGTTGCCGTTATGGAAGCACTTGTTGCACTTAACTGTCTTAACCTCACCGAGCGTGAATTTATCGACCTTTGCGGCGAGGGTGAATGGTTTGTTGGCTCTCGTGGTGGCGCTGGTGATCATGCAGCAATGAAGTGTGGTCAAAAAGACGCTATCGTTCACTTAGGCTTCAAGCCCTTTACGGTTGGGAAAAGACAAAAATTCTCTGATAAATATGCTGTTTTAGTTGCTAACTCTATGCTTATGGCTAAAAAGTCCGAGGGCAGTAAAGATACATTTAATGCAAAGGTTGCCTGTTATGAATTTGCACTTATGCTTCTGAAAAAGAATTATCCTAACCACGAACTTAAAGAATTCCGAGATTTAGCAAAAATAAGACCGTATTCAGAAGTTTATGAAATGATAGCAACACTGCCTGAAACTATTACTCGTGGCGGTATAAAAGCACTTTTACCCGAATATAAGCAGCGTTTAAATGAAATATTTTCAAATCACAAAGATCCAAAAGTTTACGAGCTTCGCAACGTAACGCTTTATGGTATTTCGGAATGTGAACGTGCAGAAAAATTTATGGACATACTTAAAGTTGAAGATTATACTACTTTAGGCAATATGATGAAAATTAGTCACAATGGTGACCGTATAGGTGTTGAAAATGTTAGTGATGCGCATTTAGAGCAACTAATTGCTAACAATACACCTTTTGAAACCGAATGTGGTTCTTACGCTTGTTCAACACCCGAGATCGACTATCTTTGCGACGTTCTTAATGCGACAGACGGTGTCTTGGGTAGCGAAATTGTAGGCGCAGGTCTTGGCGGTTGTGTAATTGCACTCGTTGAAAAATCGAAAGCCGATAGCATTATAGAAGTGATAAACCGTGATTATTACGACAAATACGGCTTTACACACGCAGCTAACGTATATAGCGCATCAAGCGGTTCATCGGTAATATTTTAAGTACTAAAGCAGACAGTAGCTACTGTCTGCTTTTTACATTGACATAAAAAATAAATAGTGATAAAATACTTATATAATATTATAGGAGAATTTTAATGGCTAATATATATAATTCTATTGACAAATTAATTGGTAACACTCCCCTTTTAGAGCTTACCAACATTGAAAAAAAATATAATTTAAAGGCAAAATTGCTTGCAAAGCTAGAATATCTTAATCCCGCAGGCTCGGTAAAAGACCGTGTAGCTCTTGCCATGATAAATGATATGGAGCAAAACGGCTTGCTTAAACCCGACTCGGTAATAATAGAACCCACAAGCGGTAACACAGGTATCGGTCTTGCGTGCGTAGGTGCTGCAAGAGGATATCGTGTAATAATTGTTATGCCCAACAGTATGTCAATAGAGCGGCAACAGCTTATGAAGGCATATGGCGCCGAGCTTGTACTGACAAAAGGCGCAAAGGGCATGTCGGGCGCAATAGCAAAGGCAGAACAGCTAAAAACAGAGATACCCAACAGCATTATTGCAGGTCAGTTTGTAAACCCTGCCAATCCAAAGGCACACTTTGACACCACAGGACCCGAAATATATCGTGATACTGACGGCAAGGTTGATGTTTTTGTAGCAGGTGTTGGCACAGGCGGTACTATAACAGGCACAGGAGAATATCTTAAATCAATAAATCCTAATATAAAGGTAATCGCAGTTGAGCCCGCATCTTCCCCACTATTATCAAGCGGTACAGCAGCACCACATAAAATTCAAGGCATTGGCGCTAATTTTGTACCCGAAGTATTAAATACAACCATCTATGACGAAATTATAACCGTAACCGACGAAGATGCTTTTGAAAGCGGTAGGCTTATCGGTAAAGCCGAGGGTGTACTTGTTGGTATTTCGTCCGGCGCGGCATTATCGGCTGCGATAGAGGTTGCAAAACGCGACGAAAACAACGGCAAAACAATAGTTGTACTTCTCCCCGACACAGGCGACCGCTATCTATCTACCGAAATGTTTAAAGAATAAAGTTTTAAAGGATATTTATATGAAAATCATTGATTTATTAAATCAAAACAAACCTTCTCTTTCTTTCGAGGTTTTCCCACCAAAAAGTGAAACAACCTTTGAAAGTGTAAAATCCGCTACCGAAGAAATTGCAAAGCTGCGTCCGGCTTTTATGAGTGTTACCTACGGTGCCGGCGGAGGCACCAGCCAATATACGCTTGATATTGCAAAAAACATTAAATCTCTTTACGGTGTGCCAACACTAGCTCACCTTACCTGTGTTTCATCTACCCGTGACACAGTAAAACAAAAAATTGATGAAATCAAAGCTGCAGGTATACAAAATATTATGGCGCTTCGCGGCGATATACCCGATGCCTTAAAAGATTCCGACCGTACAACCTGGGATTATAAATATGCGATTGACCTGATATACGAATTAAAATCGGCAAACCAAGATTTTTGCATTGGTGCTGCGTGCTATCCTGAAATTCATCCCGAAAGCGCAACGCAAAAAGACGATATTAAACGTCTTAAAGAAAAGGTTGACGCGGGTGTTGATTTTTTAACAACACAGATGTTTTTTGATAACAATCTTCTTTATAACTTTTTATACAAAATACGCGAAGCCGGAATTACCGTCCCTGTAATACCGGGCGTTATGCCGATTACAAACGCTAATCAGGTTGAACGTTCTATTAAGCTTTCGGGCTCATTTATGCCACAGCGTTTTAAAAGTTTAGTAGATAAATTTGGTTATAATCCCGATGCTATGAAACAAGCAGGTATTGCCTATGCTACCGATCAAATTATCGACCTATACGCAAACGGTATCACAAACGTTCACGTTTACTCAATGAACAAACCCGACGTAGCGGCAAAAATTCAATATAATTTGTCTGATATAATTAGAAAATGAGCGAAATGATTTTAACCAAAACATACTCTGCGCCGCCCATTAATGAAAAAGAAATATTGCGATATGCCGGCGGAATTGCTGACGATATTACAATCAAACTTTTAAATGAGTGTATAAACGAGGCACTTGACTACATTACATACAAGGTTTGCTACTGTGAATTACCTGTTAAAACTAATGGTGATTTATGTGGTTTTGGAGTATTTAATGTACAATCAAAAAATCTTGTTACAAATCTTTCGGGTTGTAACAGCGTAATAATTTTTGGTGCCACCATTGGTATAGGACTCGACCGCCTTATTACAAAATATTCTCACATATCGCCTGCAAAGGCTTTAATGCTTCAAGCCTTTGGCGCAGAGCGTATTGAGGCACTGTGCGATGCTTTTTGTAACGATATACAAAACACGCTTAAAATACAACTTAAACCGCGTTTTAGTGCAGGATATGGTGATTTACCATTAGATACACAAAAGCAAGTCTTTTCACTGCTTAACCTACCAAAAAACATAGGACTTACATTAAATGACAGTCTACTTATGTCACCTACTAAATCTGTCACTGCTTTTATAGGAATACAAGAGGTATAATATGAATTTTAAAGAATATCTACAAAACAATATTGTTTATCTTGACGGCGGTATGGGTACCCTTTTGCAAGCAAATGGACTACAACCTGGTGAACTTCCTGAATTGTGGAATCTTACCCACCCCGAAATAATAACAAAAATTCATAGCGATTATTTTAGTGCAGGCAGTAATGTTGTATGCACAAACACTTTTGGCGCAAATACCCTTAAATTCGATAAAGCACAGCTTGACCAAATAGTTAAAGCCGCAATTACCAATGCAAAAAATGCAATTGCAAACAGTAAAGCACCACAGCACAAATTTGTTGCGCTTGATATCGGCCCTACAGGAAAACTGCTTAAACCGCTTGGCGACCTCGATTTTGAAGATGCAGTATCGGTTTTTGCCAAAACAGTAAGGCTTGGTGCCAAATACGGTGCTGACCTTGTTATAATTGAAACAATGAACGACTCTTACGAAACAAAGGCGGCACTTCTTGCGGTTAAAGAAAACTGCGATTTACCCGTTATTGTTTCTAACGCTTATGGTCAAGACGGCAAGCTTATGACAGGCGCTACTCCTGCCGCAATGGTTGCTTTAATTGAAGGTATGGGCGCCGATGCTTTAGGTGCTAACTGCTCTTTAGGCCCTCGTCAATTACGCATTGTTGCCGAAGAGTTGCTTAAAAACGCGTCTATTCCCGTAATTTTAAAACCAAATGCGGGACTACCAAAATCGGTTGATGGCAAAACTGTTTTTGATATTACCCCACAAGAATTTGCGGACGAGCTTACAGAAATTTTAAAAATTGGTGTTCGCGTGTGTGGCGGTTGTTGTGGTACTACGCCCGAATACATAAAGGCATTAACCGACAAAACAGCCGGCATTCAACCAGCACCGCTTGCCCCAAAAAACTTAACCGTTGTGTCATCGTACTCACACGCGGTAAGGTTTGGCGAATCCCCTATTCTCATTGGTGAACGAATAAACCCCACAGGTAAAAAGCGTTTTAAACAGGCTCTGCTTGAAAACGATATTGATTATATCCTCGCAGAAGGTGTAAATCAGCAAGAAAAAGGCGTTCATATACTTGACGTTAACGTAGGACTCCCCGACATTGACGAGGTTGCTATGCTCAAAACGGCAGTGTGTGAACTGCAAGCCATAATCGACCTGCCTTTGCAGATTGATACTGCCGATATTTGCGCTATGGAAGCCGCACTTCGCCGTTACAACGGTAAAGCTATGATAAATTCGGTTAACGGTAAGGCTGAAAGTATGGCGGCCGTATTCCCACTCGTTAAAAAATACGGTGGCGTTGTGGTGGCACTCACCCTTGACGAAAACGGTATTCCCTCTACAGCCGAAAAAAGAGTTGAAATTGCCAAAAAGATACTTGCCACCGCCGCAAAGTATGGTATTGATAAAAAAGACATTATTTTTGATACCCTCGCTATGACCATTAGTGCCGATACCTCCGCCGCAAATGCAACTCTTGATGCACTGCACACCATAAAAACCGAGCTTGGTTGTCACACCTCACTCGGCGTTTCAAATGTGTCTTTTGGGCTACCAAATCGCGACGCAGTTAACAGCACATTCTTTGCTATGGCGCTTCAAAATGGGCTTTCGGCCGCAATTATGAATCCGTATTCTGCTGATATGATGAAAACCTATTACACATATAATGCGCTCAAGGGACTTGACCCTAACTGTGCTGATTATATCGCCCATGCTGATGAATTTACCGCTACCGCGCCCACACAAGCCGTAACTATGCAAAGCGGTGATACTCAATATGCGTCTGAGCTTCAATACGCCATTATAAAGGGCTTTAAGGATAAAGCGAGCGAAATAACTAAAGAACTTATAAAAGTTAATAAGCCGCTTAGCATTGTCAACCTAGAAATTATACCTGCTCTTAATACTGTTGGCGTAGGTTTTGAAAATAAAACAGTTTACTTACCACAACTGCTTATGAGCGCTGAAGCTGCGAAAAGCGCATTTGAGGTTATAAAATCTACTATGACACAAGGCGATACAAAATCTGAAAAGCCAACCTTTGTAATTGCTACGGTTCACGGCGATATTCACGATATTGGTAAAAATATTGTAAAACTGCTACTTGAAAACTATGGCTTTAATGTAGTCGACCTTGGTAAAGACGTGCCGGCAGAAACGATTGTTGAAAAGGTTATAGAGCTTGATGCCAAAATCGTGGGACTTAGCGCGCTAATGACCACCACCGTACCTGCTATGCAAAAAACTATTGAGCTAATAAAACAAAAAGCTCCTTGGTGCAAAACAATAGTAGGCGGCGCCGTATTAACGCAAGAATATGCCGACAAAATCGGCGCAGACAAATACGCCCGCGACGCTATGGAAGCAGTACGATATGCAGAAGAGGTATTTAATATTTGATTATACAAAAACAGCCTTTGCGAAATGCAAAGGCTGTTTTGTTATTTGGTTAACAGTTTATTTAAAATTTTAAAATCACTGTCGGTATCTATTATCTCTTCAAAATATTTACCATTTTTATAATATGCTTTTATTCCATATGCTTCTATACCATAATTTGAAGCATCGCATCTTATAAGCCTATATGTATCATCAATTATTTCTATTGCGCAACAATTTGAAATACCTATTCCTACCATATCGATATTTAAAAGTGCATCTTTCATATGCTGAAGTCGATTAGTGCTTTCGTTTGCAACGTTACAATGTGGTGTAAAAAAAGCATCAACAAAACCCAAACCATCAACCGTTATCATTGATGCATTCGGATCATTTGATAGAATTTTAAGCGAATCGGAACTACAACTTTTAAACCAGCAGTTTGCACCAGCAGAAACGCCACAAAGCACTTTCCCCATTTCCCAGGCATTTTTTAAAACACTATCAAACTTTGTAGATTTCCAAAGCTCAATCATACTTTTAGTGTCTCCGCCGCCCTGATAAATTATATCTGCCCAATCAACAAGACATTCTATGTGTTCATGGTTTTTACCTAACTCAGATCGCTTAATAGTTTCGCATTTACAACCAAACATATCACCGTAAATTGATTTCATTGTAGTAAAATAGAGTTCTTCATATTCTGGTTTGTTTTGCGCGTGACCAAGAAACAAAAAGTTAGGTTTTTCTTTACCCGTAAGTTTAATAATTTCGGTATCGATTTCACGTAATTCATAAGGCATTTTTATGCCGCTAAAGGTAGTCCTTCCGTTTTCACCGCCACCAATAGCAACTATTTTTTTAGTCATTTTCAAGTCGGAGGCCAAGCGGTCTTAGGAAGACAA
>JAZUOS010000031.1:0-7201 GCA_045604765.1 Acutalibacteraceae bacterium
GGTTGACGATGCATCTGCAAGTGTTATTATTGCTCAGCTTTTGTTCCTTGAAGGTCAGGACCCCGATAAAGATATTAGCTTTTATATCAATAGCCCTGGCGGTTCCGTATCTGCAGGTCTTGCTATTTATGATACTATGCAGTACATTAAGTGCGATGTAAGCACCATTTGTATGGGTATGGCGGCTTCAATGGGCGCATTCTTGTTGTCGTCAGGCGCAAAGGGCAAGCGTTATGCGCTGCCCAACAGCGAAATTATGATTCATCAGCCATTAGGTGGCGCGCAGGGTCAGGCAAGCGATATTATTATTCACGCTAATCATATTAAACGCACTCGTAGCAACCTCAATAAAATCTTATCAGAAAACACAGGCAAGCCTATTGAGGTTATCGAGCAGGATACCGAGCGCGATAACTTTATGACCGCTGCCGAGGCCCAAGAATACGGTCTTATTGATAAGGTTATTACTAAGAGATAAGAGGTATATTTAATGCCTAAGGATATGGATAAAGAAATACGCTGTTCCTTTTGCGGCAAAACTCAGGATGAGGTTATGCGTCTTGTAGAAGGACCGGGTGTATATATCTGTGACAGTTGTATAAATTTTTGCGCATCACTGCTTTTTGATGACGAAAATGCATACAACCAAAAAAAGAAAAGCAAAAAAGAATCCGAAAAGGTTTTACCAAAGCCGCAGGAAATTAAGGCTCTGCTTGACGAGTATGTAATCGGTCAGGACGATGCTAAAAAAACACTTGCAGTAGCGGTTTATAACCACTATAAGCGTGTTTATAAAAAAGTTGACACCGATGTTGAGCTTGCTAAAAGCAATGTGTTGATGTTAGGCCCTACCGGTGTAGGCAAAACCTTACTTGCGCAAACACTTGCAAAAATTCTTGATGTGCCGATTGCTATAACCGATGCTACAACCTTGACTGAAGCAGGTTACGTTGGCGAAGACGTTGAAAACATCCTGCTTCGTCTAATTCAAGCAGCCGATTACGATATCGAAAAGGCTGAGCACGGCATTATTTATGTTGACGAGATTGACAAAATTTCACGCAAGAGTGAAAACGCGTCTATTACCCGTGATGTAAGCGGTGAGGGAGTTCAGCAAGCGTTGCTTAAAATTTTAGAGGGTACTGTTTCTAATGTGCCACCACAGGGCGGCAGAAAACACCCACAACAAGAGTTTATTCAAATTGACACCACTAACATTTTGTTTATATGTGCAGGTGCATTTGACGGCATTGACAAGGTTATTGAACGCCGTGTGGGTGGCAGTAGCTTGGGCTTTGGTGCTGATGTTAAATCACCCAAGAGTCTTGAAGCGCAACAGCTTTCAAAGTTTGCTACTCATCAGGATTTGGTTAAATTTGGCCTTATACCCGAGCTTGTCGGAAGATTACCGGTTATTACAAGTCTTGACGCTATGGATAAGGATACGCTTATCCGCATTATGACCGAGCCTAAAAACTCAATTGTTAAGCAGTATCAGGCGCTTTTTGAACTTGACGGTATTAAGCTTGATTTTGAGGAAGCGGCACTGCAAAAAATTGCCGAGCTTACTATTAAGAACAAAACGGGCGCACGTGGTTTGCGTTCAATTATTGAAAGCACGCTGCAAGACCTTATGTTTGAAATGCCGTCTAAAGACAATGTTGCTGAAATTATAATTACAGCAGACACGGTAGACGGCGGAAAAGCTAAAATAATAAATAAACAATAGTTTGTAAAAAGAACGATTGGGTAATCCAATCGTTCTTTTATAACCAAAATTCAAATATTTTTAAATAACCCCTTGACTGATAAAAAATTTTATGTTATTATATTGTGCGTTGTAAATGCAGGTGTAGTTCAATGGCTAGAATTCCAGCCTTCCAAGCTGGCTATGTGGGTTCGATTCCCATCACCTGCTCCAAAGATAGAAGTTATGCCTTTTGGTATGGCTTCTATTTTTTTGTTGTGGGAATCGAACAAGGAAGGAGCAATACATAATGTGTTGCGGAAGAAAACAGTCCAGTGGACTGTTTTTGCTGACGTGGCAACGAGCGAAAGCGAGGCGATAGGCGCGTTGCGCCGGAAAATTCCCATCACCTGCTCCAAAGATAGAAGTTATGCCTTTTGGTATGGCTTCTATTTTTTTGTTGTGGGAATCGAACAAGGAAGGAGCAACAAATTTTGTTTGTTTTATATATAATATATTTATATATAATATTTGACATTTCTCAAATTTTTTGATATAATACAATGAATTAAAATACGATTACTATGCGTGGTGAATATTATGGTTACAAGTATGACAGGCTTTGGTCGTGGCAAGGTGTCAGAGCAAGATTTTAACATTACTGTCGAGATAAAGTCGGTAAATCATAGGTATTTTGAATACAGCTCGCGTATGCCGCGTTCTTTTCAGTTTTTAGATGATACTCTTAAAACACAGTGTCAGCAAAAAATTTCTCGCGGCAAGGTTGAGTTAAACGTTCAGTTTGAGGATACCTCATCAAAATCTATTGAGCTTGCTGTAAATGAGGCGTATGCCGATGCCTATATTAATGCGCTTCATAAGTTTGCAAAGGATTATAAGCTTAAAGATGATATCAAGGCTTCTTCTATTGTTGGCAATACCGAGATTTTCACAGTAAAAAAGCGTGACCTTGATGAAGAACTTATAACATTAGCTGTAACGGCTGCAGCAGCAGAGGCAATTGACAATTTCATTGCCGCGCGTGCGCTTGAGGGCGAGCGACTGGTTGCCGATGTTAAGGGTAGAGCCGATTACATACTCACTCAAGTCGGTTTCATAGAAGAGCGTTCACCGCAGACCGTTCGTGAATATCGCGAAAAGATTGAACAGCGTATGCATGAGCTTATTGGCGATGTGCAAATTGATGAGCAGCGACTCATTACCGAAACAGCAATTTTTGCCGATAAAATCGCCGTTGCCGAAGAGACCGTTCGTCTTCGCAGCCATATAGATTCTCTTTGCGCAATGCTTGATGAGGGCGGAGTTATTGGTCGTAAGCTTGATTTTATAGTTCAAGAAATGAATCGCGAAACTAATACAATCGGTTCAAAGTGTCAGGATATGGAAATCACCAAGGTTGTGGTTGAAATTAAGTCTGAAATTGAAAAAATTCGCGAGCAAATTCAAAACATTGAATAAGGGGTTACATTATGCGACTTGTAAACATTGGCTTTGGTAATCTTGTATCAGCTAACCGTATGATAGCAATTGTCAGTCCTGAATCAGCGCCTATTAAGCGAATTATTCAAGACGCTAAAGAGCGTGGCACACTTATTGATGCTACCCACGGCAGAAGAACGCGCGCCGTAATCATTACCGATAGCGACCACATAATTTTAACATATTTGCAGTCTGAAACGGTAGCTAACCGATTAAGTGATGAAAACGCTGTCGACGATGAGGAGGATACCGATGAATAAAGGCAGAGTATATATTATTGCAGGCCCATCGGGTTCGGGCAAAGACAGTGTTATGAAAAAGGTTTTTGAAAAAGCGCCCGATATGGCTTTTTCAATATCTTCAATCACAAGAGCAATGCGGCCTGGTGAGGTAGAGGGTGAAAAATACAACTTTATCTCACGTGAGCGTTTTGAGCAAATGATTGCAAATGATGAATTACTTGAACACAATGTGTTTGTCGGCAATTATTACGGAACTCCAAAGGCACCGGTTATTGATTGTATCGAAAGCGGTCGTGATATGCTCATAGAAGTAGATGTCAATGGTGCTGAGCAGATACGTGCAAAAATGCCCGACGCGGTAAGCGTTTTTATAATGCCACCGTCGCTTGAGATACTAAAAAATAGACTCACAGGTAGAGGTACTGATAGCCAAGAGGTTATTGATAAACGCTTGAATGAAGCTCTACGTGAAATTGCAAGTGCTAAGGATTTTGATTATATTGTTGTAAATGATGATCTTGAAACCGCTGCAGATAATTTTGTTGCAATTATGTCGACCGATCGTTTTAAAACCGATCGCAATTTAGAGTTAATAAATAAAATTTTAAATAAATAATTTTGGAAGGAAATGTTAGTTATGTTAAATCCCGCAATTGGAAAGCTTATTGAAAATTATGAAAACCGCTACGGTCTTGTAACCGAAATTGCAAACTGTGCGCGTGATATTGCCAATAAGGCGGAGGCTGACGAAGAAATTTTACTCGAAAAGCCGGTTAGCATTGCAATTAACAAAATTGCAAAAGATAAAGAGCTTATCTGATTTTAATTTTTATATTTTAAGGGGGGTTCGGTATGTGTCGTTTGGTTGCTGAGATTGTAATTGACGGTGCTGCCGGCTCTTTTGATAAGTGCTACACCTATGCAATACCCGATTCTCTTGTAAATGCGGCAAAACCCGGTTGCCGAGTAACTATTCCATTTGGTAAGGGTAACATTAAAAAGCAGGGTATGATTTTAAGTGTTTTTGAGAATGAAATAACCCCAAAAACCAAAGAAATTATGTCTGTTACCGATGATGCTCCAATACTTAACGATGAAATGATTAAAATGTGTAAATGGCTCAAAAGTAATGTTTTTTGCACATATTTTGATGCTATACACACCATGCTGCCTGCAGGCCTTAATTACCGTCTTTGCGATAATTTTCTTGCGAACGACGAATTTTGTTCTATGTCGCTTTTAGATGATGCTGAAAAATGTGTTTTTGAGCATTTAACAAATGCGGGTGAGCAGCCGCTCAAAAAGCTACAACAGCTTTTTGATAACGCCGACGAAATTCTTGGCGCACTGGTTGAAAAGCAGGCTGTAATTAAAAATCAGGTTCCTACACGCCGTATGCAAGATATTACTCGTCGCTGGGTGCAAATTAATCAAGAAAATGATAATTCAGTAAGGCTTACCGACCGTCAGCAAGAAATATATGATATTATTGAAGCGGCAGGAAGCGTATCGGTAAAAGAATTGCAGTATTTCACGGGCGTTTCGGCATCTGTGCTTAACACCCTCGAAAAAAAAAGCGTTTTAACCTCCTTTGAAAAACAAGAATTTCGTATGCCGTATGTAAATGGCACTAAAATTAACCGTGAAGAGATTATTCTCACTACCGAACAGCAATCGGCTTTTGATGGATTGTCATCACTCACACAGTCACAAAACGGTGAAACCGCTTTGCTTTACGGTGTTACGGGTAGTGGCAAAACTAAGGTGTTTTTAAAGTTGGTTGATGAGGTATCCGCACGGGGCGAGGGCGTTATTATTATGGTGCCCGAAATTGCACTGACGCCTCAAATGATTAAAATTTTCAGTGAGCGTTACGGCAGCAAAATTGCCGTTTTTCATAGCGCAATGTCATTAGGGCAGCGGATGGACGAGTATAATCGAATAAAACAAGGTAAGGCGCTCATTGCAATAGGAACACGTAGCGCAATTTTTGCGCCGTTTTCAAAGCTTGGTTTAATAATTATTGACGAAGAGCAAGAGCACACCTATAAGTCTGAAAAATCACCGCGTTTTCACGCTCGTGATTTGGCGCGATTCAGGTCGGCTTATCATAAATGCTTGTTGTGCTTGGCTTCGGCTACACCTTCGGTAGAAAGCTACAGCAATGCATCTGCAGGTAAATATAAATTATTCACCTTAAAACAGCGTTACGGTAATGCAATGTTACCTGAGGTTTGGTTGGTTGATATGAAAAAAGAGTTGAACGACGGAAATTCGTCCGACATCAGCCGTGACCTTGCAGTTAAAATAGGTGAAGCTCTCGATGATAAAAAGCAAGCTATTATTTTGCTGAATCGAAGAGGACATAATACCTATGTGAGTTGCCAAGGCTGTGGTTGGGTAGCGAGCTGTGAAAATTGCAGTATATCGCTGACATATCATTCGGCAAATCGTCGTCTTATGTGCCACTACTGTGGCGCTTCACACGAAATTCCTAAAAAGTGCCCCGAATGTGGCGGTGAGTTCTTCCATTTTTCAGGCTCAGGTACACAAAAACTTGAAGAAGAATTAAGGCTGCTTTTTCCAGCAGCACGCATTTTGCGGCTGGATGCCGATACAACAGGTGTGCGTGATTCTTATTCAAACTACCTTACTGCCTTTGCAAACGGCGAATATGACATATTACTTGGTACACAAATGGTAGCTAAGGGACTTGATTTTCCGCGTGTTACGGTTGTTGGTGTAATTGGTGCCGACCGAGCGCTTTACAGTGACGATTATCGAGGCTATGAGCGAACATTCTCGCTTTTAACTCAGGTTGTTGGTCGTGCAGGCAGAGCAGATAATCCCGGTGTTGCGGTAATTCAAACCAATGACACTGAAAACAACATTATTTCTCTTGCGCAAAGGCAAGATTATGATGCGTTTTTTAAAGAAGAAATTAATAATCGCAAACTAATGATTTTTCCGCCATACTGTGATATTTGTATGGTCTATGTTCAATCATTTGACGCAAGTATTGCAAATGACTCTATTAATGAGGTTTTTGCTAACATAAAGCGGGCTGTTGCAAGTGATTATAGCGACATAAAGCTTATTATTTTGGGTCCTGCGCCTGCTACGGTGCCAAAGGTTAACAACAAATATCGCTACCGCATAATTATTAAAACCAAAAACAGCTCTCGTTTTCGTGAAATGATAAGAGCTGCTACAGATATCAAATTAAAAAAGGATACATATATTGGTGTTGATATTAACCCCGAAAATATTATATAAAGAGGATTACTATGGCAAAAAGAAACATTGTTAAAATTGGTGACGATGTGCTGCGTAAAATATGCCGCACTCAGCTCACTTTTGACGAAAAACTCCATCAGACACTTGACGATATGAAAGAGACTATGTACGCAGCCGAGGGTGTTGGTCTTGCGGCTCCGCAGGTTGGCATTTTGCGTAGATATTGTGTGATTGATGTCGGTGACGGAATTATTGAGCTTATAAATCCCGTAATCACTGAAAAAAGTGATGAAATACAAACCGGCAATGAGGGCTGCCTTTCGATCCCCGATAGAAGCGAGGTTGTAACCCGCCCTATGAAAGTAAGCGTTCGTGCGCAAAACCGCTATGGTGAAAATATTACCGTAACAGGTGAGGGACTAAAGGCTCGAGCGCTTTGTCACGAAATTGACCATCTTGACGGTGTGCTTTATATCGACCACGCAAAAAGGAGATAATTTATGCGTATTGTTTTTATGGGTACGCCCGATTATGC
>JAZUOS010000032.1:0-7935 GCA_045604765.1 Acutalibacteraceae bacterium
ATATTTATAATCATCAAGATTTACTCCGTCAAGACGCGCCAAAATTACCAAAAAGTCTTGACGCTGTATGCTGTCGGCTGTACCAAATTTACCGTTACCGTAGCCGCCGATTATTCCGCGTCCTACCGAATATACCACAGCGTCGTTATACCAACCGCCTGCGCTTGTGTCGGGGAAGATGGTGTCGGCCTTTCGGGTTTTAGTCCAGGTTACTGTGCCATTTATATCGTCACTGCAGTCGTAATTAAATTTAACGGTGTAATCTTGGTCGGCTACTAATGGGAAGCCGCCTTTCGATTCGTTGTATTTAACCGCATTACCGTTTTTATCTGATACGATTATTTTATTTATGCTAAACGCACCTGTATATTTTGAGTTAGGTTTAAGTGCATATACGCCTGTTTTGGTAACAGATATTTCCCACTCAAGAGGTGTAGCTTCTCTTACTGCGCCGCATTCATTACATTCTATATCATATATATGGTCATAAATATGATCGGCTACCTCGCGTATTTCCGTACATATGTTACAAATTGCATCACACGCATTATCGTAAGTGTGGATGTGTTCTGTTTTTGTACCGCACACATCACAAACAGTGTCGTCACTATCAGTATTGGTATGTTCAACATTAGTTACACGCACCCATTCACAATTATTACAATTACTATCACAAGGTCCTGAATAAATGTGTTCGTCTAAATCGCAAGTATTATAATGCCACTTAGCAGATAGCAAATTCCCGTTTCCTGAATTAATAAATATGCTTTCTTTATCACTTTGGCTACCCATATACCAAACATCAGCTATTTTAAGACAACTATTAAACGCATCATGCCATATAGTAGTAACGCTATCAGGTATAATTACGCTTTTTAAACTCTCACAATTTGAAAGTGCCATCGAATTTATGTTTTTAAGATTTTTTGGAAGCCGTATACTCTCAAGCGACCAACAACCGTAAAATGCCATATCATTAATAATAGTAACACTATCGGGTATACTCAAATTTTTTAGTGACGTACAAGAATAAAATGCTTGTGTGCCTATACTGGTGACACTATTAGGAATGCTTATATTTTCTAAACCGTTGCAATCTGCAAATGAAGCATCACCTATACTGGTTACGCTATGAGGTATGCTAATATTAGTAAGACTCTCACAATGGCTGAAAGCGTAATCTCCAATACTTGTAATACCGTTTTCAATAACAACATCGGTTATTTCAACTTCGGAATCCAACCAAGGTGATTCTAATCCCATATTACCTTCACCGCTAATTATAAGGGTGGTTCCGATAAGTCGCCACATATAACGTCCTGTGTTGGTTTCAATTATTGCCGATGGAATAATACACGGCAATTCGGGCATATCTTTATAAACGGGAATTGAAAATGTCAGCGCTGTATTAGTGTTAGTTACACAACCTTTTTTAAGATAAGCGGCATTGGTCCAGGCATCATAAAGCGCAGAAGCATACTGATGACTCCAATACTCTTTTAATACATTGAAATCTTTATAATAATACGTATCCTGACCCACGCTTATATATCCGTCTGCATATTTTTGGGCGCCACCTATAATAGCAGCCGTTCGGCTATTCCAACCATTGTTTTTTGCATATTTAAGACCGTTTTCTATAATTTCTTTTTCGGTAGAGCCAGCTGCACTGAAATTAAAGAAATTATAATAATTTTCATATCCTGCATATGTACCGGAAATAAGATTTGAAGTGCCGCCTACCCCCTGCTCCACAATTATTGTAGCCGCAAGCACATACGGACTTACTCGGCTTTCCTTTGCGGCGGCAATTAAATCTTCAATGTAGGCATCTTTTTCAGGCGTTCCGTCACCGTTTTTGTCATATCCTTTTTCTAAAAATGTTCCTTTTATAACTGCGCGTAGGTTATCCTGAGTCTTTGCATCTTCCACATAGGATTGCTGCATAAATGCAAAAATCATATCCTCGTTAAGCGAGTTGCGCGGATCCATAAAATATTCAATTGCCTCGCGCGAAGCATAAGTCCAACGGCTTTCAAGCGTTATCCACTTATCTGTCGTGCTGTCGTAAGCGCGCATATCACGCCACTTGTTGTTGCCATATGTAAACTCCACCCATTTTCGAGTATTTTTTACATCATCTACACCGTATTGCGCCTCAACAGCTTCCTTAAATGTTAAGTCAAGATTGTTTGCAACAAATTTCCAATTGGGGTATTGGGCATGAAGCTGTCGCAAGGCACTATGATAACTTTCAGGAAAATTTTTAAGGTTTTCTTCAAAATTTTCATCAAAAGTATATTCATATTTCACTACAACACGATTAACAAATGCGTATCCGCTTTTAGAAAAATTTTCACCGTAATTAATTTTATACCATGGGTCACCGTCACCATCGTTTTCTATACCCAAAACTTTAACCTGTGTTCCGTTTGCAAGTGTATCTACCTTTTGTGATTGATTTTTGTTTTCTGCGGTTTCATGACCTGTTGTACCAGGTAGTGAATATATGCTTGCCACGCCACTACTGCTTGATATTTCAGCCATTGCAGGATATGTAAGCGCACCTACGGGTATTACCGCAAAGCAACCGACAATAATTACAAAACACAGTATTGTACTTAAAAATTTTTTCATTTTTTATCTCCTAAAATAAAAACTGCAGTAAAATCATTTTATTTACTTAAATGATTTTACTACATTTTTAATTATAATTCAATATTCCAAATTTTAAGATTTTATTAAATTTGCGGTACCACAAAAGGAATCCCAAAATAGTCGGTTAATGATACTACAACATTGGCGGCTATTGCCTCTATGTTGTCGCGTATCCAAACGGCATCTTCAAAATTGTCGTGATAAGCAAACTCTATAAGCACACTCGGCGCGCGGGTACGACGCACCTCACCAAGCGAGGTTGTAGGTATTGTGCGAACAAGTTCTGGTAACGGATAAATCAGCTTAAGGTTGTTGGCAATAATTTCTGCTGCTCTTTCACCGTTTACACTTGTGGGGTAATAATATACCTCGGTGCCTCGCCTACTGCCGTCACCACTGCCCGTTGCATTTGAATGAAGTGCTAAATGCAAATCATAATTACCCATATTAGATTGCGCTATAGATGACGCCGCGGTCATCTGTGGTGTGTTGCGGGTAAAAGATATGCCGCTGGCAATAAGATATGGCTCCATAGCATCGGCAATAAGGTTCATATAATATTCTTCATTGCCGCCTATTATATACGGGTTAAATTCTTGCGTTGACGGACTTAAGTAAATACTTGGCATATAAAAACTCCCCTTTACAACATAATATGCAAGGGGGAGGATTTTTATGTTTTAACTTAAATGCTCGCTTACCGCTTTGCGCACTACCGATGAAAACCAACAGTAAAGCGCTTCGCCAAGCTCTTGAAAAATTGGGTCACCGTCGTGCGAGCAAAGCATTGCAAAGGTCTGTCCTATGCGGCGGTCTACCTCACTGCCACGACGGAATGCAAGATAATAAAACGAAAACGCACCCGTATCACTTGAGGTTTTATAAAGCTCAGCGCTGTGCGTGTTAATTGTGTCAAGAAAACTCTTTTGCGCGATACCGTCAAGCGTATCATCACCGATATACTGTTCAAAGCCTGCCGTTGCAGTAAATGAAAGCAGCAAGCGCCTTTGCACAATCATATCATAATCGCGAAATTCTTCGTCGACCTCGGTTTCGGCATCAGCGATAAAGCTTTGCGCTACGGCTTTGCCTACTGCTTTGGCGCCTTTTATCTGTTCAGAACTCACAGACGAATTCTGCTGGGGTGTGCTTTTATTGCGACGCACATCCTCAGACGGCTTATCGCCCGCAATTTTTACATCTAAATCATCTGTTAGCACTTTTTATCACCCTTTTTCTTACTGTCCGTTCTTGTAATTTTTTAAAGCCTGAGCCAGCTGCGCCGGACAAGAAGTATTTTTAAATCCGCATTTTATATTTTCGAGTTTTGCGATAACATCATCAATATTCATACCCTTTGTCAGCTCGGCTATACCCTTAAGGTTGCCGTTACAACCACCTAAAAAGGATACATCTTTAATAATGTTGTCCTCTATCTCAATATCAATACTGCGTGAACAAACCCCATTTGTTTTATATGTGAATTTCATATCAAATATTCCTTATCTATCTTTAAACTTGTTGCTTCTTACGGGGTGACGAAGCTTACGAAGCGCCTTAGCCTCAATCTGACGAATACGCTCACGGGTTACATTAAACTCAGTACCCACCTCTTCGAGTGTGTGGCATCTGCCGTCCTTAAGGCCGAAACGCAATCTTATTACCGCCTCTTCACGCGCTGAAAGCGTGTGGAGAACTGCATCGATATCTTCGTTAGTAATTGTTTTAAGCGCTGCATCGTCGGGTGCGAGAGCGTCTTCATCACGAATGAAGTCCATAAGGCGTGAATCCTCTTCGGGACCTATTGGTGTTTCCATAGAAACGGGCTCTTGCGCTACTCGCATAATCTCGCGAACACGCTCAACCGATAAATCCATCTTTTCGGCAATCAGCTCTTCGCTCGGCTCATAGCCGTTTTCGTGAAGCAGTTGACTTTGCACCTTTTTAAGACGATTGATGGTTTCAACCATATGAACGGGTATACGAATGGTTCTTGCCTGATCGGCAATAGCGCGGGTGATTGCCTGACGAATCCACCAAGTAGCGTAGGTTGAAAACTTGAAGCCTTTTGTGTGGTCAAACTTGTCAACAGCCTTAATAAGACCAACATTACCCTCTTGAATAAGGTCGAGGAAATACATACCGCGGCCAACATATTTTTTTGCAATGCTTACAACAAGACGCAGATTTGCTTCGGTAAGGCGTTGCTTTGCATATTCGTCGCCTTCGGTGATTTTAACAGCAAGTTCAATTTCTTCTTTAGAAGTAAGAAGCGGCACGCGACCGATTTCACGCAAATAAACCTTAACAGGATCGTCAAGCGACATATTTTCAAGCGCAACATCATCGTCAAGATTATCAAGGTCAACCTCTTCAAGCTTGAGTTCATCCTCGGTAGGCTCTTCGTCAAAATCTCGTTCCAATACATCAGGATCCGAAAGAAGACTCTCTATATCATCGGGAGCCGCCTCGATATCGTCTATAGTTTCTCTTTTTTCATCTTCTTCTAATAAAGCATCAGCCTGACGTTCAAGCTCCTCTGCCGTTGGTTGTTGTGTTTTCTTTTCTGCCATTTTTATTTCCCCTTTTGTTTTGCTTCAATAATTTTTTGTAAATTTTGTGCCCAATCATCTACAGACATATTTTTTGTGTCATTTGTTTTTTTGTTTAATCCCTCATCTAATATTACCTTGATGCTGTCTTTTAATACAACAAGGGCGTTTTTGCCACCCTTTTCGCTATTAAAGAGCGATGCAAGATAACCCATTTCGGCAGGCGAGAGCATCGCGCCAAAATAAGACAGGTCAGGATTTCTGCCGCCTTCGATACACTCGCATACAGCCTTATATATTCTGCGATTAAGTGTTGTCAGCATATCCTCTGGCTTTAAGCGCTCGGTTGCCGCGTTTAAAAAATCGGGATGCTGCAGCAGTATTGCAATAACCGTTTCCTCGGCGGCTACCCCTGCGGGATATAAACGCTTTTCGGGATTAACCTCGGTTTTATCAAATTTAGGTCTTACTATTTCATCAAACTCGCGTTTTTCGCGTTGTCTTTGATTTTTTTTGCGAAGCTCATTAACCTTGTCTTGCAATGCGGCGCGTGACACGCCATATTTATCAGAAAGTCGGCCTATGTAAAGGTCGCGCGTCATCACATCGCTTGACTCGGCAATAATCTGCGCTGCTTTTGCCAGATATTGCAGTTTGCCGTCATCGGTGTTTACATCAATACCGTCAACAGCAGTAAGCAACTTATACTCTATTTCACTCACAGCGCCTTCAAGCAATGCCTTAAACCGCGCCGCGCCGTGTTTTTTAATATATTCATCAGGGTCTTTACCATCAGGCAACAACACCACTCTGATATCAATACCCGTGTTACCAAGTATTTCGCCCGCTCGCCGCGCCGCCTTTTGACCTGCGGAGTCAGAGTCCATTATAAGCACAATTTCTTTAGTATATCGCGACAACAGTTTTGCCTGTTCGTCGGTAAAAGATGTGCCAAGCGCTGCAACGGCATTCTCAAAGCCTGCCTGATGCAGCGAAATAACATCCATATTACCTTCAACCAATATAACACGCTCATCACAGTGATTTTTGGCATAATTCATAGCAAAAAGATTTTCGCTTTTTTTATAAACAGGTGTATCAGAGGTGTTAACATATTTGCCGCCCGCCTTATCTTCTCCAGGCATTGCACGACCGCTAAAACCTATCACCTTGCCACGGATATTTATTATTGGAAACATAACACGCTTGCGGAATCGGTCATAATATGTACCGCGTTGGCTTTTGCCTACAACATTTGCCTGAATCATATCGGCTATACTGTAACCCAAATCCTTCAAATGCTTTATAAGGTTGTCCCAACTGTCAGGTGCGGCACCCAAGCCAAAATGCTTTATTGTTGCAATCGACAAACCTCTGCCCGTCAAATAATCGAGCGCCCACTTGCCCTCGGGCGACATAAGATAGTTATGATAGAATCTTGCGGTTTCGCGGTTTATTTCAAATATGGTGTTTTTGAGCTTTTGCATTGAGTCGTCATAGCCGTCTTGCGGCAGTGTTACGCCGCTGCGCTCTGCAAGCAGCTTGACAGCGTCAATATAATCAAGATTTTCTATCTGACGCACAAAGCTGAAAACATCACCGCCAACGCCGCAACCAAAGCAATAAAATGATCCGTTTTCGGGGTACACCGTAAAGGAGGGTGTTTTTTCGTTGTGAAAGGGGCAAAGGCCAACAAGATTTTTACCGCGGCGCTTAAGGCTTATGTAAGGCGCCATAACCGTTTCTATATCGTTTCGGTATTTTATTTCATTAATAATCTCCTCGGGTATTGCCATATTACACTCTCCTTTCGTTGTTATTTATATAATATCACATATTATGTACCAAATACCGTACATCTAAACCTTCCACGCTTTTGGTATATAAATATCTGAATAGGTTGTAACTGCAAAGTGATCGGTCATACCTGCAATATAGTCTACCGCCGCGCGTTCAATGCCCTCACGCTCGCGGATAATTTTATATTCATCGTCAAGCTTATCAGGATTTTTAAGCAAATAATCATATATGCCGCTTACAATTCCGTCAACCTTGGTTTCTTCAAACTTAACCGCAGGGTTAAGATATAATGTGTCGTACATAAATTTGTGCAGCGCTTCGTAGGCGTTTGCTGTACGCTCATCCATTTTAACATCATCTTTTTCGGTGTTTTCTACCAAAGATTTTACAAGGGTATTAATACGCTCGGTTTTTCTAAAGCCTAATATTTCTCTTAATTCAATCGGTATAATTTCTTCACTGAAAACACCTGCGCCGATTGCATCGTCAATATCGTGGTTGATATATGCAATCCTATCGCTAAAACGCACTATTTTGCCTTCGGGTGTGTGTGGCCACTCACCGCGGGTATGATTCATAATGCCGTCTAATACCTCGTGGGTAAGGTTAAGACCTTTGCCCGATTTTTCAATCACGCGGCAAACCCTTACGCTTTGCGCAAAATGAGTAAAGCCGCCCGGATGCAATCCGTTAAGCGCGCGCTCGCCCGCATGACCAAACGGTGTGTGACCAAGGTCGTGCGCTAAAGCTATAGCTTCGGTAAGATCTTCGTTAAAGCGTAACGCTCTTGCAATTGTGCGTGCAATTTGCGCCACCTCAAGCGTGTGGGTAAGTCGTGTGCGGTAATGGTCGGATTCGGGTGACAAAAACACCTGTGTTTTATGCTTAAGTCTTCTGAAAGCCTTACAGTGTATTATTCTGTCAC
>JAZUOS010000033.1:0-11892 GCA_045604765.1 Acutalibacteraceae bacterium
ACCAAATTTAGCAATGTATTTTTGTGTGCGGTTAAAATCGTCATAGACATAGTGAAGCGACGTGCCGTTGCTGCCAACAACACCCATTATTCTGCCAATAAGGTCATAGTTGTAACGATAGACAGTGTTGGTGAACAAATCCGTTTTTTCATAAAGATTACCGAATTTGTCATAACGGAACTTAACTTTTGTAACACCATTATACAACTTTTCGGTCACGCGGTCAAGAGTGTCATAGTTATACTCTATTATTTGATCGTTGCCGTAAGTTGACTTTGTAAGCAATCCTCGCGAAATATTATACTCATTTTCAATTAAGATTTGTTGATCTGTATAGATTTCCTTTGTGTTACCAAACTTATCATAGACAAAGTTATATCTATTAGCAGACGGCGACTCAATGCCAATTAACTGCCCAATCGTGTTATAATAATATCTTACTTTATTACTGCCAGATGTTACCGAGCTGAGCCTATCATTAAGGCTGTTGTATACGTAACTTGTTTCGTTGCCGTTTGCATCTTCAACCTTTGTTTGCAAACCTCGTGCCGTATCATAGGTATAAGTGGTTGTGTTGCCTCGGCTGTCGGTTACCGTTTGCGGATAGTTACCGTTGCTTTGGTAGGTGGCAGATGACACTATTTTATCGCTTACCTTTTCAAGCACAAAATAACGGTTGTCAGAATCGGTAATATTGGCAGATACCACGCTTGCGTTATCGGTACAATATGAAAATGCAACAGCAAAACATTCACCGTTCAGATTAGATTTTGGTCGTATCTGATATGCGCCTTTTTGAGAATTGTATATAAATTCAAACTGATTTGTATCTGTTATCTCATCGCCACTAATCTCGATATATTTACACTCATAACCCGTCCAATCATCTGTTACGTTTACAAGCTTATCAGTAGCATTAAGCGGTGACAGTGTATAATAGTTGGTGTCATTCTGTTTTTTTATAATAAATTTTTGACTGTCAAGATAACCTTGCGCATATTGCACTAACAATGCACCGTTGGTTGTTGACTGGTCACTGACAGATACATATCTGCCACTATGGCGCGCCCTTAGCTGATAAACCGCGCCGTCCTCGATTTGTGTTGTGGGATCAATAGATGCATCCTCAAAATACCACGACTGATTGGCATTAAGCTCACCCTGTGGTGTCCACACTGCAACGTTGTTCTGTGTGGCAGCATGTGGAACGGTAATCAGCTTACTATCGGTAGAGCATTTGGCAACAATTTTATATGTATAATCCGACTGTGTAGTTATATCAAAACGTTGTTTGTCGGCGGTGCTGTGTGTGGCAATTGTTACATTGCCGTCTTGAGTGTTGTTTGCTACATTAAGGCTCATACTCGTAGCGTTTTGCGGATATAGGTAATATCCGCCGCTTATGGCCTTTTCAACACGCCATTTTTGATTGTTGGCGCCTGTGAATGATGCCTGACCGACATTTACACCCTCTACCGCGAGATATTTGCCGCTGCCTTTAAGACGGATATAATAGGTTTTGCCCGATTGAATGGTTGTTGAATAATTGTTTGCACCCACCTGTGTGCTTATGGCGTTGCCATAACTGTCATATTTAATATCCGACTGCACACCAACATTGCTACGAGAAGCAACAAGGTTTTTCTTGCTGTCATATAAATATTCGTATGACGTTCCTTCGGGGCTTAGCAGTCTCGAAAGTGATGAAGAATTGCCATATTCATAATTTGATTGCTGGCTTGCATAGTCTGCTGTCGACACAACATTGCCGTCTTTATCATAAGTATAGCTTTGTGCTGTATCCCTATAAAGAAAGATATTATCAAAATATGCGTTGTTACAGTTATAATCATAACCAAAGCACAACTCCAACTTTATATAGTCTTTTTTTGCTGAGAACACGCTTTGTGTATATTGCCATTCATCGGTGTAAGGGTTAAATTCACTTTTAAACCATTCGGTATCTGTGTTAGAATAATATACCTTTACACACATTTGAAAATTAGCAATATTTCCAACAGAGTGTTTTGGTATAGAATTTGCTTTTGCCCAACCGCCATACGAAAAAACATCGCCCGCTTTACCCGAAATATTGACGAGTTGTCTTGCGCTTCTAAATGTGGTGGGATTACCTGTGAATTCCATTGTGTATGCGCCACCGTTTTCAAAGGTAACGCTGTTGGTAACACCGCCGCCGTTTTGGGGCGACGTACCAAAATCTGTAGTATAGCTTAAAATTCCGCTTTCAAAACTTGAATTAGATATTAAATTAATCTTATTGGCAGTATCGCCCTCTTCAAGCTGAACGCTATCTATCCAAACAGTACCGTTAGCACCGTGAAGACCTGCAGCAATGCTTGTTATTTGTTCATCACTTGCTAAAGAAACCGTTTTGCTTATTGTAACAAATCCGTTATTGATTTCTTCGTCAGTAGTGCCGGTTATAAAGTCGGAATAGTAAGTTCCTTTGTTGGTGTTAATTTTAACACCCGCGCCTTGAGAAGCGTTTGTCTGCACGTTATCGGTTTTAATGTTAGCAGATAGCGTATATGTTTTTCCAACACTGGTGCTAATATCTTGCCTTACAGCATGTGTGCCATATGATAGGGCATTAATCTTGATGCTTTTAGGTGAAATATATGCTTGGTCGGTTACAACTGAAATTTCAGTTTCACCTTGTGCGGCGGTATATGTTCCCCACGATGCAAGACCGTTTAAAAAAGCGCCGTTCGTTAAAAGATTGTTGATATATCTTATGTTATTTGAAGCTGTGCTTATTTTATTATTTGCAAAAATACCGTCTCTGGTTTCACTGTTTGGGGTGTATGATTCAGAATATGAGTTACCAATCCTATCATACGCGCAAATAACTCTGCCAAAACTGTCAAACTGATATGTAATTGCTCGGTTAATAATATCCTCAACTGTTGTCTGATTGTCGTCGTAGGTATAACGCAATTCGTTTGTCTCCAAGCCGGAGGATGTTGCTTCAACGGATGTATCAACCTTTTCTTTCACGGGGTCATAGATATATCGGTATCCGTTAGGTAATATAACCTCTTTTAACCAAGACGATTCACCAATTATATCGTTTGCTTCAAAATAAAACTCAAACTCCAAATCAGTACCGTCAGGGTACGTGATTTGCTTTAGCGTACCACCATGATAAGAAAAACTCGTAGTTCTGCCTGCGTTGTCTGTAATTGATTTTAACACATAATCCGAATCGTAACTTAATGTAGCTCCGCCACCTGATGATGTTGTTATAGATGTAAGATAATTAAACCGATTTGGAACAGGCGAATAGTTTAAGTTTATGGTGTTGCCGTTAGTATCTATTATTCTCCGCAAAGCATACCATTTGTCAAATTTTAATATGTTACCATCTTTATCGGTTAGCTGTGATGTTAATTCGCTACCCGCGGTGGTGATATTGGTATAGGTGTATCCTAATCCGTCCTCATCAACAATACTGCCGTCATCAAGCTGCACAAAATAATGCTTTGTGCCGTCACCATCGGTATAAACAAATTTTACGGAATCATTATTTGCTATTGTTGTGGGTTCAAACGTTTGAACGAGATTTAAGCCCCATCCTGTGCCATATCGACCTGTAGAACTTCTCAAATTCGCACTGTTATACACATGAGACAATGTGAAACCATTTACAAGAGAGTTAAAACTTACATCATCGTGAATATATGTAAGATTACCGTTATAGTTATTTACATATCCGGTGCCGTAAACACCCATATCCTGTGTGGTATAACTCCAATAATCTTCTAGACCAACGCATGTGCGATAGTTAACAACTAAATATGGGCGCCAGCTCATATGAGCAGCATCTTGTGGGTTGCCAAAATTTGCAGATGTAAACTGCATAACATGATTGGCTGCAGATTCACTGGCTGCTTTAAGCATAACCCCATAATTATAATGAACGCCTTTATACCAATCAGATACAAGATTGGTTATATCAGCGGTAAAAACATTGTCGGTATTATTATATATAAAATAATCCTCAATGATAGGGTCATATGCATTTGCATAACTGTTCCAAGTGGCACCGTATTCTGACCAAAGAAGTGTAACTCTGTGTATGTTCACTTGAATATCATTGGTGGGGCGAGGTCTTTGTAGTGAAACTCCGTTTGAAGTAGCTGCGGGAAAAGCTGTTAACGCCATTTTTGCGTTAATGATTATTCCACCCAGTTCAATGTCAGGCAATTTATTAAACTTCATCAGAGTTCTATACGCATTACCTGAGGTATCGCTGCCAATAAGAGTTTCAATATCTGTGTATTCCGAATCGTTCGGTTGACTTTCTTTTAATGTAATATCCCAAATATTCTCTGAATCTTTGTCGTGCAAAACAGACGGGTCGATTACTATAGGATAAACTCTATCCTCCGACAAAAGCCACTCTTTATCAGGCGCAAGAGTTAATGTAAAACCATTACTTGTTTCTGATATTTGCATTTCGACATCATTTGAATATGCTTTGTTAGAATCATACATATACGGTGCGTCTATGGTAAAAACAATATTTTCGCTGTCGTCTTCATCATAAAGCTCGATTTGGTTATTATCATTTGTACGATAATTTAATTTGTTGAATTTGTATGTAAAGGAATACTCTATTGGCGCATCGGCGCTTTGAAGAATAATATTTTCTTTTATGTTCCCACCCGAAACAACATACTGCAAATCTACGTCGTTTTGTATTTCGGGATAGGTGACTGACCCCTCAAGGTTTTTAAGCACTGATATATCTTCAGTTTCCGTTTCGTTTGCTTGACTTATTTCGGCACTAACCGTCTTGGCGTCATCAAGCATCCATGAAAGAGAATAATTTTCTTTTGTTACGGTAACCAGTTTGTTTCCGTTAGATTTTTTAGCGAACTTTGTTTTAAAGCTATTGTTTCTGTTTTCAAACTCGTTTTCATCATTAGTAGAAAAACTGTTGTCTATATCTAACCAAGAGCCATCTTCTTCGTAATGCACCGCTTTGTCGTACATAGCCGCTAAAACACTTCGGTCGCTCATAAGAAAATGCTTTGTATTTTCGGTTCGCTTTTCAGTAATTTCGCCTACAATATATGGTTCACTTGCTGTTTGAGTAGGGCTAACGGTATCTGTAATAGGTATTGTGCTATTTATTGTGTCTTGTGCATACACTATCGGTGTTACACTGACAACCAGTGCAACGCAAAGCAATACCGATATAATTTTCTTTTTCATAAGCATTTTGCTCCTCTTTGATTTTTAAATAATGTTCTTTGATTTCCGTCAAACTGTGCATCGGTATCACTCCCTTTCCTTAGTGTATAGTATTTCTTTCTATACCTTTCTATTAACACAATAGCACACAAAATCATCTGTGTCAACAATATTCTGCTTGGCAAAGTATCAACAACACCAAGTTGTTATATTAATCTATACAAAAAACTGCGTCGCAATTGCGACTCAGTTTATAAACTTAGTTGTTTACCTTTTGATGAAAGCCAAAAACCTCAGCGGTAAGCGGCGCAAAGCGAAAGCCCATAGCATCAAGCCCCTCGATTATTGCAGGCAGCGCCTCAACTGTGGTGGTTTTGCCGCCGTTGTCGTGCATCAGCACGCAGATGCTGCTTTTACCCTTGGCACCGTTTAAAACATTGTTTACAATAGTTTGCGCGGGCACGCGCGCGGCAGTTGCATCACCCGAGCTTACATTCCAATCATAATAAGAATAACCCAAGTTTTCCATTCTTTTAGTAAGGTCGGTCATAATACCGGGGCAGTAACTCGCGCTTACCATATTGCTGCTGCCACCCGGAAAACGAATTATATTGCTACGCACACCCGTTGCGTTAAACACAATATCTGAAATCCCCTGAATATCGGCAAGATAACTGTTAATATCCTTATAAATCATATCATATTTATGTGTTGTAGAATGCAGTCCTATTGCGTGACCGCGACTTGTTATTTGAGGCATATATTGTGTTTTAGCGGTACCCACAACAAAAAAGGTTGCTTTGATGCCGTAAGCATCAAGTATGTCTAAAATTTTTAGGGTATTATCCGACGGACCATCATCAAACGTAAGATAGCAGATACCACCCTCGGCGGTATCTGCCTGATTTACATTTTTAAGAGCGATTGCCTTTTGCAATTCCTGCCTGCGCTTTTCGGCTTTTAGCTGCTCTATTTCACTTTTTAAATTGCTGTTTTCTTGCTCTAATTTTGCCTTTTCTTCGAGCGCCGCCTGTAATTGTGAATTAAGCGCTGCCTTTTCTTGTTCGGTTACGGTTGCTTTTGAATCGTAATCAGCAATTTTAGCAGTTAATTCGTCAATCTTTTTTTGTGCTTCGTCGAGTGCGCTACTGTTGTCAGAAAGACTTGCGGATATGGCAACATAATCGCTGTGTTTTTCATAAGCAAAGTATGAAACACCCGAAAGAGCGGCTACAAGCAAGAATATTACAAACAAAAATATTATATTTGTTTTTGATTTAAAAAATCCCATAATTTTTGTCCCCTTATATGTTAGTTAAGAGTATAGCACACAAGACGACAAAAGTCTACAAATTTATACTAATTTTTTTACTTTCCGATTTTTTTATTTTATGCTTTTATTATGTCGAAAAATATTGTATAATATATTTAATATTTGTATAGAGGACACGATTTATGGATTCTGTTAAAATTTTACACTGCGCCGATATACACATCGGTGCCGCCGAAAACTTTTTAGGCACGCGTGCCGAAAGCCGCCAAGCCGAAACGCTTATAACATTTGAAAAAATAATTAATTTAGCTCGTGAAAACGCAGTAGACATATTGCTTATTGCAGGCGATTTGTTTAATTCAAACAATATTGAAAAATCATTTACTGACAGGGTTTTTGAATGCTTTGCGTCTGTACCCAACATAAAAATTGTATATGCCGCGGGCAATCACGACCCGCTAAACTCCGAGTCGCCTTTTAAAAAATACACTCTACCCGATAATCTTTTTGTGCTTGACACAAAAGATAGTTTTGTTGAGTTTAGAGAGCTTAACACCCGTGTGTATGGTAAATCCTTTAAAGAGGTTTATATGCAAGGGCAGCCGCGTTTTACCCTCACACCCGACCAAAGCTTTATAAACCTTATGTGTATTCACGGCGAATTGCGCAGTGATTTGGGTTCGGATTATAACTCTATTACAAGTGAATTTATAGAAAACAGCGGTATGAACTATATCGCATTGGGCCATGTGCACAAACGCACCGATATTGGTAAAATTGGTAACACCTATATTGCATATTGCGGCTGCCCTGAGGGTCAAGGCTTTGACGAGCTGGGCGAAAAGGGCGTTTATATGGGCGAGGTTTCAAAGGGTATGTGCAGTCTTGAATTTGTTCCCGTTTGCAAAAGAATGCACATTTGCGAAAGCGTTGATATAACAGGTCTTGCAACATCAAGTGAAATTGCCGAGAGCATTATAAATTACCTAAAGCAAAAATATTCTGACAGCTTTAGCGAAAACCTTTATAAAATTATTCTTGTGGGTTATCTTGATGACGGCATAAACATTTCCTTGCCCGAAATTTCAAGCCGCTTAAACGATGCCGTTTATTTTGCCAAGCTTCATGATAAAACCGAAATAAAATTAGATTTTGAGGCTCTAGCAAAAGAGCCAACTCTAAAGGGTATTTTTGTTAAAAATATGCTGTCGCGAATCGAAGCGGCAAATGACAACGAAAAGCAACTTTTAAAATCTGCGCTTAATATAGGGCTTAAAGCATTCAACGGCGAGGTGAGTTACGATGAAACTTAATAAAATTTACATATCCGCTTTTGGCGGACTAAAGGATTTTACATTAGACCTTACCGACGGGCTTAATGTGATTTACGGCAACAACGAGGACGGCAAAAGCACCGTTGCCGCCTTTATAAAGGCTATGTTTTATGGCACGGGTCGCAATACCAAAAGCCTTGCTGACAGCGTGCGACTAAAATACACCCCTTGGGACAACAGCACCATGGCGGGCAGAATATATTTTGAAGACGACGGCAAAAACTACTGCCTTGAAAAAGAATTTCGCAAATCCGACTCTACCGACCGCATTCTGCTTACCGATTTAGACAGCGGCAAGCAAATAGAAGCGGGTGAAAACATAGGCCAACAGTTTTTTGGCCTTTCGGCCACCGCATTTGAACGCAGTCTTTTTATAGGCAATGGTGACTTTATAAAAGACGATGCCGCCGCAGGTGAAATTAACGGCAAGCTGTCTAACATTGCGCTTACAGGCAGTGAAGATGTTTCTTATAAAAAGATTGAAAAAAACATTTTTGACGCCCGCGCAAAGCTCATTTCGAAAAGCGGCAGAACCGGCTCTTATAACGAGGATTTGCAAGCGCTATCTAATCTTGACGAACGACTTAAAAAGGCTGACGAGGACGCAAAAACCAAGTCACGTCTTAATGATATCGCCGCCAACAAACGAAATGAGTACGAATCGCTTTACAAAAAATTCGCCGAACTCAAAGCGTTGCTTGACCGCGAGCAAGATTTTAAAAATCGTGAAAATCTTATCGAGTTTTTAAACACTAAGCGTCAATTAGACGAATTAAACAATACGCTTACACTCTCTAACGGCACAATTATTAACGAAGCGTTTGCTCAAAAGGTTGAATTTTGCATAAACAAATATGAAAAAAGCGCTGAACGCTGCGAACAAATAAACCAAGATATTTCACACATTAAAGAAGCGATAGAGCTGCAAAATACCGCCTCCCCCGAAAGCGCCAAAGAAGAAATTATAACCTTAAACGAAGAGGTAAAAAAGCTCACCGAGCAAAAGACTTCGCTTGAAGCTGAGGGAATTTCACTGGGCACAAATGTAGAAGAGGCAAATCAAAAGTTCAACGCCGCGCAAAGCAAAAAAGCAGCGGTTAATCCACCGCTGTTGATGTTATCGGTTATTATTGCCGCAGGCTGTGGCGCCACAGCATTTTTTGTATCCCCCATCGTTGCTGCAGTGTTGTGTGGCATTGCCGCAGTGTTGCTTGTTTTAAGCTTTATAATAAAGCCTAAAAACACCAATGCATTAACTGCCGCGCAAAACGAGCTTGCCGTAGCAAATACCAAGCTGGCTGAAAACAAGACGCAAAAAAATCTTGTGCAAGAGCAAATCAATAATATTAACGCGCGAATCAATAATTTGTCGTCAATTATTAATGCCGATTCGGCAGTTAAGGCGCAACGCCTAGCCGAACTGACCGAAAAAAGCGAAGCGCTAAACACTGAAAACGAAAAAGCCGAATCTGCAAAGACCGAAGCTTTTATGCTTTTGTCAAGTCTTTCTGATACCAAAGACATCGAAGAAGCTAAATCAATTCTTGCCGAAATTAAGCAAAAAACCGAGCAACAAAAGTCACTTAAACTGCTGCTTGGAGCTAAAAGTCAGTTTTTAGGCAATATCGATTATGATGACGCTCAGGCTAAGCTTGATGCAATGAGTGACTCTGCTGCATTAGACGGTGTTGATTTTGAAAAAACAAAAGCCGAGTTTGAAACCGTTACCGAAAAGCTTTCTGTCTTAAAAGATGAATTAACCGCAATCGTAACCGAACTTAAAACTTCTTTCAGACATTCTGAAAATCCCGAAGAGTTAAAGCGTCAAATTACCGAACTGCAAGAAAAGGCAGACTCTAAAAAGGCGTTTTGTGATGCGGCGGATTTAGCTATTCAGGTTTTGCAAGAAAGCTTTTACGAGCTTCGACGTGGCTACGGCAACGAGCTTGAAACACTTACACACAGCATATTTGCCGACCTGACCGACGGCAAATATAAGAGCGTAAGCATAACCGATTCGCTTGACCTATCGGTTGAAAAGGCCGATGTTTTCGGCACCCGTGAATTAGGTTATTTAAGCCTTGGCGCCACACATCAGGCATATTTAAGCCTGCGCCTCGCCATTGCATCACTTATTTCTGCCGATAATCCCCTACCCATATTTCTTGACGATTCACTCGCACAGTATGATGACAAGCGCACCGCAAAAGCAATAACATATCTCAAAGAATTTTGCGCAAACCGTCAGGGTATATTCTTTACCTGCCACAACGCAATTTGCGATATAGCTCGGCAGCACGGTATAGCCGTACAAAAACCCTATCAACAATAATTTGTTAAGGAGAACTTTATGCCATTTGAAAAAATTAAAAAGAACTTAGGCTTTGGTTGTATGCGACTTCCTATGACCGATGACAATCAAGTTGACTATAATGAATTCAACCAAATGATAGATAAGTTTATAAATGCAGGTTTTAACTATTTTGACACCGCACACGGTTATCTTGACGGCAAAAGTGAAATAGCGCTTCGCGACTGTTTGGTTGCCCGATACAACCGTGAGGATTATGTTTTGGCAAACAAGCTGTCATCCTGGTGTTTTGACGGCGAAGACGATATTTTGCCGCTATTCCATAAACAGTTAGAGCTTTGCGGTGTGGATTATTTTGATATTTATCTTTTTCACTGCATAAACCGCGAAACCTACGAAAAGCACAAAAGATGTAACTCTTTTGAAAAGATTATAGCGCTTAAAGAACAAGGCAAAATCAAGCATATAGCCATGTCTTTTCACGACTCGGCCGAGTTTTTAGATATGGTGCTCACCGAACAACCTTTTATGGAGGCGGTGCAGCTTCAAATTAACTACCTCGATTATGATAACCCCACCGTGCAAAGCAAGGCTTGTTATGACGTAGCGGTAAAGCACGGCAAACCCGTAATTGTTATGGAGCCTGTAAAGGGCGGCATATTGGCATCGGTGCCCGACGAGGCATCAGCCGTTTTAAAAACATTAGGTGACGGCTCACCCGCATCATTCGCGCTGCGTTATGCCGCAAGCTACGAGAATGTTTTTATGGTGCTTTCAGGTATGGGTAACACCGATATGATACACGACAATATAAATGCAATGAACGATTTTGCCCCGTTTACCAATAAACAAATGTCGCTTTTTGATGACGCAAGAAAAATTATATTGCAAACCCGACAAATCGGTTGCACAGCCTGCAATTACTGTGTTGGTGTTTGCCCTAAAGGAATTGCAATACCGACTATATTTAAAGAGTACAATCGCTATTTGTCTAACAAGGCAACACTTGGCGAAGTAAAAGAAAACATACAAAATCAGCAAAGCAAAATCACCGACTGCATAAAATGCGGTAAGTGTGAGGGCGTGTGCTCGCAAAACATAAAAATACGTGAGCTTTTTGAAAACATTACTAAAAGGTTTGAGTAAATCAAATGAATACTAATTTAGAAAAAGCAAGAGAAATGCTAATTTGGGGTGATTACACCTGCGTGCTTTTTAACGGCACACAAAAACATTACTCAAATCAAAAGGGTGTCAGACCGTTAATCGAGTTTTTAGAGTCAAACATCGACTTTAGCGACTACTGCGCCGCCGACAAGGTTGTTGGCGCGGGAGCCGCGCACCTATATGTTTTACTAAAGGTAAAATTCGTATGGGCAAATATAATAAGCGCCGCTGCAAAAGAGATTTTAAAACGTAACAATATATCTGTATTCTTTGAAACAGAGGTACCGCATATTATAAACCGCTCAGGTGACGGTATATGCCCTATTGAAGACTGTGTAAAAGGCATAACAGGCTCAGATGCGGCATTTGTTGCAATAAAACAAAGATTGTTTGAACTTAATTCAAGCAATTAAACATTTTAATAATAAGCAATAAAAAAACCTTAGACAATAAGTTGAAATAGTCAATAGTTAGTAGACACAAAAAAGAATAAATTAAGCTGCCAGTTCAAGCCTGTATTGGACTGGCGGTTTTCTTTTTAGTTTGCGAACGGGTCTTATGTAATTAAAATAGTAAATTGTATCAGT
>JAZUOS010000034.1:0-28731 GCA_045604765.1 Acutalibacteraceae bacterium
TGAACCGCCCCAATTTGTGCGGACAGCACAAAAAAGTGCTCTATGGTAGCGAAAATTAAATTTTAAGCAATATACTGACTTCGTTTTTCGAGCGGAGTCAGTTTTGTTTTAAGTTGTATGCGTTGGTTATTGTAGAAATGGATGTACTCACCTATGAGGAGGCGAGCCTCCTCATAGGTCTGAAGTTTTACGCGGTAAATACACTCTGTTTTAAGAATTGAAAAGAAATTTTCTGCTAAAGCATTGTCATAAGGATTACCACGTCTTGACATTGAAGGTGTAATGTTGTATTCTTGAGTTAGCTTAAAATACCCGTGTGAAGTGTATTGAAAGCCTTGGTCACTGTGGAGCTGCAACTCTGCGGTGACCTTCTCTTTTTTCTTGGCTTCTTTAATGGTACTTAAAACAAGGTTTATATTTTGTTCCGTGCCGGTTTTGTATGCAACAATACTGTTGTCATACAAATCTCTAATAACAGATAAATACAAAACACCTTGTTTGGTATGTATGTACGAAATATCTGTAACCCATTTTTGATTCGGTCTTTTGGCACTGAAATCTCTGTTAAGCAAATTTGGATACCTGTGTAGATAATCTCCGTAGTTACGATATTTCTTTCTTCTGATTACCGACAGCAACCCATATTTCTGCATAACTCTTAGTACTGTCTTAGGATTACGATAAATACCGTTTCTTTCAAGCCATATATGTACTCTACGGTATCCGTAGGTTTTACCGCACTCGTTTTGACATTCTCTTATTTTCTCCGCTAACGGTAAATCCCATGCAGGTACATTCATTCGTGATACATAACCATAATATCCACTTCTGGAAACTTCAAAGAATCTACACATTTCACTAATTGAATACTTATCTTTATGTCGGTAGATTACCATATATTTTACGCTTGTTCTCACTTCCTTTCGGTGAGCGAGAGAAAATCCCGCATTAGTTCATTTTCCATTTTCAATCTTTTTACTTGTCGTTCTTTTCTTGCAAGTTCGTATTGTAATTGAGCGACTTTGTTTAATTGTTGTATTGATGGTGGTAGTGTGGTTCCGTCTTTTCTCGGTCTGCCTTTGGGCTTTATTGATATACCTGATGATAACTTTGCTTGATTTCTATTATGTCGATTGATGAAATTTTCAAGTTGTCTTTGCTTTAATCCGAATTTTTCACATATTTCTCGGTTTGTTTTTCCTTGCTCTCGCAATGCAAATATTTCGCTTTCATATTCCTTTATATTTCTATATTCTCTTGGCATAAAAAATCCCCCTATGGTAGTTATTTCAATTCTACCATAGGGGACTCTTTTTTTCTATTGTCCGTTTTTACTGGACTTGTTCATAAATTACAGTCCGCTTTTGTTACTTAAGTAAAATTTTATTTTTTGTGGCAAACCATGTTGAAAAGCTTTTTTATAAGTTTCACAATTAAATTAAACATATAATCAAAAACGACGATAATTAAGTTATCGATTAAAAAGCCCATACAAATTGATACCACTAATGTGATAAGATATGAAAACAGTATTCCGAATCCGCCGTACATATGTGCTCTAACACCATATCTACCTATTGTAACTTTGTATAGAGTCCACCAGTGAATTAAAATAATCGAATAACTATATTTACTTAATATTCTAACAATCCAGTTACCTTTATCAAATGTTTTTCCAAATTTAAAAACAAATGCAAATATACCAACCGAAATAAGAGTCATTATTGGCGAGCAATTGCATATCAGATTTAAAAATCTATCGTTTGTCTTAATGAGATAAATAGCAACAGAAGTGGCTATAATTCCAAATATTATTAGAATATAATCATATTTCCTGGTTTCTTCTCTTGTAACCCAATAACCTATTATCGCCACACCTGTCCAAGAAGATAAAAATGTACTGATTACTAATCGTATTTCCAGGAAGGTGCTTAAGGCCATAAATATTATTACAACAGCAGTTAATGCCGAGAGGACTTTGTAAGACATACATTTAAACATATACCTAAAAAACGGAATTATAATGTATATTGATAAAATGGTAAATATTAACCAATAATGGGGACATTCACCAACTTGACCTTGAATAAAGCGTTTAACAATATCCTTTATTGATTGAAATGTAATGGTGGTTAATTGATTGCTTTGCCACAAATAAAAAATATAATATATCACCAACGGAAATCCAACTTTAGATACACGCTTGGTGTAAAAATCAAACAAGCTTTCCTCTTTGTATGGCAACAACAAAGCACCGCTAAGCATAACATAAATTAAATTGCAGGATAATGCTAATGTATAGATAACTCTATATATAAATAACTCGTTTTGCCCTGTTATGTATCCTTGAGAAGTATCGCTTTGAACCACGTGCGTTATAATTACAAAGCTCGCGGCAAGTATTCTCAAATAGTCATATCGATAAGATCGTTTAGGATTAGCTTTTAACGCTAAAATATTATTTTTAATATAGTCAGTTTTCTTGCATCCGTTATACAAATGAATCGCAATCGAACCCAAAATTATTAGACAGAGAAGAATTATCGTTGTCGCCGATCGGTGAGCAATATTTAGCCCTATAAATTCCAACGAACAAAGCATAACCGCCACTACAACAAACCAAAATATAATTTGTTTGATGAGTCTTGAAGAAATAATCTTCCCCATTTTCTACTCTCCCCGCAAAACATAAGATTACCTACTAATAATAACATTTAATTAAATTTTTGTAAAGGTAAATTTTATATGTATCGTGAATTTGGCTTTCTCTATTTATGCACCACATTTTAAAGGTTATGGCTATACAAACATTATTACTATTTATTAATTGCCGATCATAAAATATATTAAAATCATACACAAGGGTGATATTATGCGTGAAAAAACACCGCAGGATTATGCGAGAGAACTTTTAGAAATGTACCGTGCCAACGCAGTTGCAGCAACACAGCCGCCGTTGCCTACACAAGAAAACGGGTCTGTACCCGAGCTTCAGTTTGAAGATGGTACAGGGGGAATAGTGGTTAATGTTACAACACTCGGGCGTCTTTACCCCGTAAAAAATGCGCTTATAACGGTATTTACGGGTGAGTCTCAAAATATGACGGTTGTTGAAACCGATATTACCGATGAAAGCGGAAAAACCGGTGTGTTTAACTTAAAAACCCCTCCTGCCGCCGAATCGCAACAGGCAGAAAGCGGCGGCGCTCTGCCTTATGCAAGATATAATATCTCGGTACGCAGCGACGGCTATGTTGAGCAGATTGCCATGAACGTGCCCGTGTTTTCGGGTATTATCTCGGTACAAAGCATAGATCTTTTGCCTATGGCCGCTGCAGGACAAAACACTTCGCCTCAAATAATTCAAGAGGGAAATAATTATAATTTGTAAGATAGCGAGGTTTGTAATATGCCCGAAGTATTAACCCCCGTAATTCCGCAAGATATTACCGTTCATTTAGGCGCGCCAAGCTCTAATGCTCAAAACGTGACGGTAAGCTTTGTTGATTATATTAAAAATGTGGCCTCAAGCGAGATTTACCCCACCTGGCCTGAAGATGCTTTGCGTGCCAACATATACGCAATAATCAGCTATGCGCTTAACCGAATTTATACCGAGTGGTATCCATCGCGCGGATATAATTTTGATATTACCAATTCTACCGCGTTTGACCAAGCCTTTGTGCCAAATCGCGAAATCTATGATAACATAAGTCTTATTGTTGACGATATATTTAACGATTATGTTGTGCGTCAGGGTGAAATACAGCCGCTTTTTACCCAATTTTGCAACGGCACAACCTCTACCTGCGCAGGTCTTTCACAATGGGGAACGGTTGACCTGGCGCGCGCGGGGCTTACACCCTACGAGATACTGCAAAGTTATTATGGTACTGATATCGGCATTGTCGAAAATGCCCCTGTTGCCGATATAGAAGAGTCTTACCCCGGTGTTCCGCTGCGTGTAGGAGACTCGGGTAACAATGTAAAAATTATTCAGACCGAGCTTAATCGTGTTGCGCGCAACTACCCCGCAATACCCAAAATTGCTGAGGAAAACGGAATTTTTGGTGTTGACACCGAGGCCGCCGTTTTAGAGTTTCAAGAAATTTTTGGTCTTTCTCCTACAGGAGAGGTTGACAAATCTACCTGGTACCGAATTAAGCAATACTATGTAGGTGTTAAAAGCCTTGCCGATTTGGTAAGCGAGGGTGTAAGCATCAGCGAAGCGCAGGTGCCCTTTGCTACACAGCTGCGCGAAGGCTCGCAAGGCATAGGCGTTAGAACTGTTCAGTACTATCTTAATATTCTGGCGTATTTTAACCCTAATCTCTCCGCACCTCCGTTAGACAGTATTTACGGTCCATCTACAACAAATTCCGTCCGTATTTTTCAGCAGTATTACGGCTTGCCCGCGAACGGCATTATGAACACAGCCACCTGGAACGTGCTTAACCGCATATATTCCGAAACGGTAGAATTTTTGCCGCAGGGGTATTCAGGTGGATTTGCAAAGCTGTATCCTGGGTATTTATTGACCGAAGGTATGAGCGGAGAAAATGTGCGCGATTTGCAGAGTTATTTATCACTCATTGGTAGAAATTTAACCGACATACCCGAAATTCCCGTAACGGGGTATTTTGGACCGCAAACACGCGAAGCGGTAACGGCCTTTCAAAACGCGTTCGGCATAGCGCCGAGCGGTGCGGTCGGCGCAGTCACTTGGAACACAATTGCTCAGCAATATGATTTTTTAATCGGCGGCAACTAATAAAATTTTATCTTTCGGGCAAAATATTTGCGGTGATGTAAAATGCCCTGTAGTGTAAACGATTATAAAGATACTTATTTAAGCGGAAATTTAGACAAAGATATAACCCTTTTTAAAACTATTTTTGCCCGTGATGCAGTGCTTCGCACCCGCGAGGTGTTAATTGGCGGCTCGGCGCGGTGTTATCTCATTTTTATGGACGGTATGATAAATTCTGCTCAGCAGGGCGAAACGGTGGTCGAGGCATTGGTAGAAAGTTCTTTGCCTCGAAATTTTGTGCCGAGCGTTAAATATATTGCCCGTAACATACTTTTTGCAAACGAAGTCACCGAAACCGAAAAGCTGCCCGATATGCTGCGTGCAATACTTTATGGCGATACGGTTTTGATTACCGAAAGCAGCAAATCGGCCCTCACAATAAACACAAAAGGGTGGCGCACACGCGGCATAAGTGAGCCCAGCGGCGAGCGTGTGCTGCAAGGCCCGCGCGAAGGCTTTGACGAGGCGGCAATGTTTAACCTTGCTATGATTCGCCGCAAGCTGCTCACCCCCGACCTTTGCATAGAATTAATGCGTATAGGTCGCCGCAGTGACACGCCCGTTTTTATTTGTTATCTTGGCTCGCTTACCAACCCCGATACCGTAAAAGAGCTAAAAAAAAGACTTTCAAAAATAGATATTGACGGCATACTTGACAGCAACTATATTGCCGAAAACATACGCGACCATCGCCACAGTCTGCTAAAAACCACAGGCGCTACCGAGCGACCCGATATTGTAGCCGCCCGTCTGCTCGAAGGCAGGATTGCGCTTGTGGTAGACGGCACGCCCGTTGTGCTAACGCTGCCCTATTTGTTTTCTGAAAATTTTCAGTCAGATGAAGACTATTATATTAACTTTATGTTGGCATCGCTCGCCCGCATTTTGCGGTGGCTTTGCTTTTTTATAACGGTTAGTGTGCCAGGTGTTTTTGTGGCGCTTGTAACCCATCATTTTGACCTGTTGCCCACCCATTTTGCGCTAACGGTATCGCGGCTTCGCGCAGGGGTGCCCATTGCAAGTGTAGCAGAGTGTTTAGCTCTTGTTTTTGCTTTTGAGATTTTAAAAGAGGCGGGGCTACGTATGCCGCAAAATCTCGGTCACGCTTTAAGCATTGTAGGCGGTCTTGTGGTAGGACAAGCCGCCGTTGAAGCGGGAATTATCAGCGCTCCTATGTTAATAGCAGTAGCCTTTAGCGCCATATCAGGTCTTATGGTGCCGCGACTTATGGGGGCTGTGTTTTATTGGCGGCTTTTTATTGTTATTGCTTGCGCCGCGCTTGGTCTTTACGGATATTTAGCGGCGGTATCGGTTTTTGTTATAAGGGTATTTAGCATAAAATCATTTGGCACAGACTACACTGTTTCGTTTTCAAAACCACAATTTCAAACTCTTAAAGACAGTCTTTTTCGCGCGCCGTGGCATTTAATGAAAACCCGCCCCGATTTTAATAAAAACAAAATAAGAATGGGCGATTAAGAATGAAAAAAACAGTATTATTTTTAGTCGCAATATTCTTTGTTTTATTGTGTGGTTGCACGGGCTACCGCGAAATTGACCGCGGCTATCTTGTGTCGGCAATAGGTGTAGCACAAGAAAATGGAAAAGTGAGTATTTATGTTGAGGCGACATCGTCATCAGATGTTGCGGACAAGCCATCCGAAAGGGTTGTTTTAATAGGTGACGGCGATAATGTTGATGCCGCCTTTAAAAATCTTAACGCAAGTCTTGTAAAGCCACTTTATTTTGAACAGTTGGGCACCGCGGTTTTTGATGCCGCTTTAAGTGATAAGGTTTATCAAGAATTTTTAACCTTTTTAAAGCAGCGTGATGGCATAAATCTTGGAATATATATCGTAAATACAAGCGATGTTAAAAATTTGTTTGAATTCGAGTCGCCAAACGGTGTGTTGGGCTATGATATTATAGGTCTTATAAAAATGTATGAAAAAGAAACGGGCATTAAAGTTTTAAATAGATTTTATCAATTAGAGCGCAACAAAAAACCGCTACCTACGGTAACTCTTGATGAATATAAACTGATTTTAAATTCTTTTGGTGAGTAATTTTATGAAAACACAATATGCACCTCATATTTTTTCTCTTTGCGCGTTGTCGGTTTTAGGCAATGCTGTGTTTTTGATGCCGTTTTATAAATCGGGCGGATTTTTATCGGTTTTAATTTCGGCAATTTTATCCTTAGGTTTAATATCGATGATGACTCGGTTAATAAAATGGGGGCAAAACAATAAAATTATATTTTTTATTGTTTTTATGTTTATAGGCGCGACGGCAATATATGGCACTGTAACCACATTTTTAGATTATGTCGGCTTTTTAAAATCAGCCCAAATGCCGCGTGCAAGCATATATTTGCTGTCGTCGTTTTTGCTGGGACTTATTTTTATTTTTGTGTTAAGCAATACCTCGGCAATTTACAAATATAGCCTTTTGGTTGCGGTTATCAGCGCTGCGATGGTTATAATTTGCTTTGCGGGTGGAATTAAAAGCTTTGATTTTTCGAGTTTTAAAAAAGACTTTTTAAAGCTCAGTTTTAATATTAAAGATTTTTTACAGGTTTTCTCATCGCTTGCGGTTATTCCGTTTTTTGTATCGTTAAGCTCAAAAAACATTCCCAAAAAACCGCTGGTTTTAGGAGCATTGGCAGGGTTTTTACTGCTTCTGCTATGCCTTACACAAAGCGTTTTTACATTGGGATTTGCAGACAATATTTCTTATCCTTATTTAAAGGCGGTGGGGGTTATATCCTCGGGCAGTCTTTTTACGCGCCTTGACGGATTTGTCTATTTTATATTTTTTATAACATCCTTAACAAAAATTACCGTTTGTGTAAAAACGGTATGTTTAACCGTAAGCAGACTACCGTTTGACAAATTGCCTTAAAAATATTATAATATTTTTAAAATAATATATTAAATTTGTCAGGGGTGTTCTGTATGAAAAAATTAGTATCTGTTTTGCTGGTAATAGTATTATTAATGTCAGCCTTGCCGCTTGGCGCAAGCGCTGTATGTAACACTCACACTTACACAAATGCTTGTGACAAGACTTGCAACGCGTGCGGCGCGGCAAGAACGGTTAAAAGCCACACCTATACCGAGTGCTTTAACGGTTATTCGACAAATTTGTTTGGCGCTTGGATTATAAGCGTTACACGAACAGGCATATACAGCCTAAGACCTGCTTCAAACTACAACGCTGAATATAATGTTCACGATATAGCAGTGCTTGACAAGCAAGGCAACGAGGTGCATTATAACGAGTCAAAGGGTGGTTTCCCGCTTGTTGCCGATTTAGATTACACTATAAAATTCAGATATAATTGTGAAGAAAATATAAGCGATATTATTAAATGGGCGACTCCCAGAAAATCAAGCACTGTGTTCACCGATGCATCTGCAAATCAGTGGTATAGTGATGCCTTAGTCTACGCGGTAGGTCGCGGAATAATCTCGGGCTACGGCGGCACAACAAAATTCGGCACTGCAGACAATATACAACGCCAAGACTTTTTGGTGATTTTATCACGTCTTGACGGTGTTGACCTTACAAAGTACGGCAACAAAAAAAGCAGCTTTGCCGATGTGACAGAAGGCAGCTATTATGAAGCCGCAGTAAACTGGGGCGCCGAAAACGGAATAGTAACAGGCTACAACAACAATAGCTTTGGCACAGGAGATAAAATCACCCGCGAGCAACTTGTAACATTTCTTTACAGATATGCCGACTATAAGGGTCTTAATACAAGCTACACAACAATTCAAAAGAATAAGGTCAAAAACACCTACGCCGACTATACAAAGGTAACAGGCTACGCGCAGGATGCGGTAATCTGGGCAGTAACCAATGGAGTAATTAACGGCAGAACCTCCACAACAATAGTGCCTGGCGGCAATGCTCAACGTTGCGAAGCAGCGCAGATTATGCTTAATATATTTAAAAATAATATCATTCCTACTTGCGAGCACCGCTTTGCTGACGCCATCTGCTTAATGCCTCAAATTTGTCAGTTGTGCGGTGTGTCGCGCGGTAGTCCAAAAGGTCATTCATATTTAGATGCAACCTGCACAGAGCCTATAACCTGCGACAAATGCGGCAAAACTCGCGGCAATGCGCTCGGCCACACCTATATTGCGGGCGAATGTATTAACATAAACCGTGATGAGCCCTGTGGTGATTATAATCCCGATTATTGCCCAAAGCTATATTTTACGGGTGATATGTCAAAAATCACCGACCCAAAGCAAACCAGTAAAAATATTGAGTGCGACATCGACTTTGAGTACAGAAGTCGCGGTCAAATTGTAAACGGCGCGGCAAAAATTAAAATTCAAGGTACTTCAAGTACACAGTACGCAAAGAAAAACTACACCATCAATTTTTATGAGGATTCAACCTACGGCAGCAAAAAGAAAATTAACGTCGGTTGGGGCGCTCAAAGCAAATACTGCCTAAAGGCTAACTGGATTGACAAGACCCATTCTCGTAATGTTGTAACCGCCAAGCTTGGCGCGCAAATGCAGGCTAAATACGGCTTGTTTAACGTAGCTCCACACAACGGCACTGTAGATGGTTTCCCTGTTGAAATATACATAAACGGTGAATTCCACGGCCTTTATACCATGAACATTCCAAAGGATGAATGGATGTTTGGTATGGACAAAAACAACCCTAACCACATTGTTATTTGCGGCGAAAACTGGAATGACCCTGTAAAATTCAAGGCAATACCGCAAGACCTTAAGGACTGGGCAGTTGAAGCAGGTCCCGAAGATGATGCCACACTCCAAAAGGTACAGCGCTTGGTTAAATTTGTTAAAGACAGCAGTGATGCCGAATTTAAGGCAAACTTCAGCCAGTATCTCGACCTAGATTCAACCATCAATTACTACATAATGATGAACTGCGCATGGCTTCCCGATAACTCGGGTAAAAATATGTTGCTTGCAACCTACGATGGCAAGGTATGGTATCCAACCCTTTACGACCTTGATACAAGCTGGGGCACACATTGGAGAGGCGACAGTTTATATAACTACAGTAGCGGTTTTCAAAATGGCGGCGACAGTGTTTTATGGCAACGCGTAAGAACGCTTTACAAAAAGGAAATTGCCGCCCGTTATTTTGAATTGCGCCAAAGCGTTCTCAGCAAAGAGAACATTATGGCAGAGTTTAACAACTTTAAGGCAAGCATTCCAAAAGAAGTGTTAGACCGCGAAACAGCTAAATGGAACACCGCAGAGCACCCGATTCCAGGTTATGATATAAGCCAGATAGAGGAATATATCAATACCGTTTTCCCACGTCTTGATGCTGAATTTAATAAATGGAAATAAAAGTGAAGAACTCGGCTTTAAAAGCCGAGTTCTTTGTTTGTTTTATCTACTATTTCTCTAATGGGTAAATCCTTATCTTTAGTAATAAGCCTTAGCAAAATTGCCTGACTGTCTTTTGAAAGCACCGGTCCCGTTATGCGATAAAATTTATCACTTAACCAATCTATGCGTATGTTTTCTTTTGCCTCACCGCGAGGCTCACATTCGCTTGATATATATGTATCGCCCTGCTTTGTTTTAATTTCTGCACGACAAATACGTTCGGCAGGAAAACGCGCATCTAAAGCGTCATCCACCTTAAATTCAAGACGGCTCATCATATCAATAACGGTGCTGTCGTTTAGATTTTCTTCTAAAACCTGTGTAAAACCAAAATCGCCGTGAACAATGGATGATGCCACGGGGTAAGCAATATTATACTGGGCTTCGTCGGCGGTTTTTGGCACTATTTTTGAAAGCATTGTAGCACGCTTAAAAGTATGAATGGATACCTTTTCAATATCGTTTGGTGAAAGGCCGTGCTTACTTATAAGCTCAAGGCAGGCATCAATTGCAGGGTGTGCCCAACGGCAACAAGGGTACGGCTTAAAATAAAGGTCCATAACCTGATACTTTTGACCTAAATCGTCAAGATAATGACGATATTCGTCGGCTTCAAGCATATGCTTATTGCCGGTAAAGCCGCACGCAGTATTAAGCACTGCCAACACACCCGTCATAACGCCAAATGGAACACCGTCTTTGTTCATAGATGGGTACTCTACGCTGCGAATACCCGGAACAAGCGGTGCGTTAAATTCGGCAACAGAAAGCGCGTTATTAAGCTGCTCTTTGCTAAACCCAAAAAGTCTGCCAACGCCTGCCGCAACGCCAACCGCACCGAAGGTGCCGCTACTATGCGCATAGTTATAGTAATCCATTAAAGCGGCTCCCATACGAACGGTGGTTTCATAAGCCACTAATAAAGCTGTTAAAAACTCGTTGCGTGATACATTTTTATCGTATGCCGCAGCAAGTATGGCGCCTACAAACGACGTGCCCGGATGAGCGCGTGTTATGTTGTGCCCATCGTCGATATCATACGCGTTTGACGAATGTCCCATAGCGGTTGAAGCGCCTGCAAAGCTAAAGCATTCGCCCGAGCCTATAACGGCAATATCTCCACTGCCAAAAACGCTTTTGGCAAGCTTTAGACCTGCGGCAAACTGCTGGCTTTTGCTGCCCACAATAAGCGCGCCAAACAGGTCTATCATACACCCTTTAAGGCGTTCTTGCACCTCTTGAGGTAAATCTTGCCAGTTAGTGTCAAGTATATAGTTTTCTAATTTATAATCGGTTTTAAAATTCATAATATTAAAGCTTTATAAAATTATCACTCTTAGTTGTGGTAGCAGGTGGAGCAAAGTCTAACTTGCGGTCGGCAATACCCAAAATATCTTCGGGTTTAATCCAAGGCTTATTTTGAATAGCGCTTGTTTCCTCGTGGGTAAGGTAACCCTTGTATGCTGTAAGGCAGCGGCGAATAAATCCGTCACGCACGCAAGCTTCGGTAAGACCGTTATTCATAATGTTAAGAAGAAGTGGTAGAGTTTCTGCAGCCAAAGCTACAGATGTTGAGTGTGCAACCGCACCCGGAATATTACTTACGCAGTAGTGAACAACGCCGTTTACTACGTAACGTGGGTCGTCGTGGTGGGTTTCGTGGCTTGACTCTATAGCGCCCGGATCATCGTTAGAAATATCAACGAGAACGCTACCGGGCTCCATAGTTTTAAGCATTTCTTTATCAATGAGGAAGTCCTTGCGTTCTTTTGGCCATTTTACACAGTTAATAACCATATCGGTTTGTGGCAAGATTGCGGCAATTGCCTCTTTTGTGCAGAACATAGTGTCAATTTTTTGATTGTAGCGGTCGCTAAGCATACGCAAAACTCCTGCGTTAATGTCCATAACAGTAACCTTTGCGCCCAAAGCATAAAGTACAGATAAAGCGCCCTGACCTACAACACCGCCGCCTAAAATCAGTACATTCATACCAGGGGCTCCTGCAAAGCCGCCAACAAATTTACCCTTACCGCCATTTATTGTAAGCATTGATTCAAGGCCAAACAATGCACCCTGCTTGCCTGCCGCTTCACAGTTTGGCGAACCGTAACGGTGAGAGTCCTCTGCGGTAAGAGCAATACACTTTGATTTAAGAATTGCATCTACTTCTTCGGGGTGACCTGCCGGATGAATACAGCAGTAAACCAACTGATTCTCACGAAGTAGGTCATATTCGCAAGGGAATAATTCCTTAACCTTTGCAAGAAAATCGCAACGTGCGTACATTTCTTCCATAGTGTCTACAATCTCGGCTCCTGCAGCCTCATACTTTTCGTTAGAAAAGCCCGAGCCTACACCGCAGTCGCGCTGTGCGAGTACTGTATGACCTGCCGCTACAATAGATGCAACCTCAACAGGTGTGCAAATTACGCGGTTTTCGCCCTCTTTAATGTCCTTTAAAATACCAAATACCATTTTTGTTTCCTCCGATATATAAAATTTTAAATTATAAACTATCTTCGCTATATTCGCCAAAGCCCTCGCCCAAAACCTCTTTTGCATCGGTTACTATAACAAAGCCTTTTGGGTCAAGCTCCATAACAGCCGCTTTAATGCGCGCTATTTTATTAGGGCGCGCCGCACATAAAAGCACGTTTTTAGTGTTGCCCGTAAACGCACCCTTACCGCTTATTATGGTAGCGCCAAGCTCCATATCCATAAGCTTTCGGCTTATATCATCGCTTTTATCACTAATAATATAGGCAAGCTTGGCATTTACCGAGCCATACACCACCATATCCATAGCGATACTCGAAATATACATAGCTATTATTCCGTAAAGGGCGTTATCTAAACTGCGAAAAGTAAGCGCATAAATGCAAATTACGGTAACATCTATAACAAGACATATTTTGCCGATAGATATGCTTTTAATAACATATTTTAGCAGTCTTGCCGCAAGCTCGGTACCGCCTGTGGTAGCGCTTTTAAGCATCATAATTCCAAGCGATACGCCAAGCAGCACACCGCCGTAAAGGCAGGCAAGAAGCGGCTCGGTTTTTGGAAAATCTATAAACGCGTTTAGCGTATCAATCATAGCAGAGCTTACGGTTATGGCATAAATGGTGGTAAAAAGTATCGACCAGCCCTGTTTTTTGATGCCTATAATCATAAGCGGTATGTTCATTACAAACACCATAGTACCTATAGGAAGCGACGGAATAAAACGATTTACTACCTGTGCTATGCCTGTAAAGCCGCCCATTGCAAGATTGTTGCTGTCAAAAAAACAGACAAAGGCAAACGAATACAATAAACAACCAACCGTAATTATAGCATAGTCTTTTATAATTTTCAAACCTTTACCGCGCATCTGTTTGCCCCCATAAGTAAAAATTTACCGTCACCCATTATATGTTATACATTCACTCTTGTAAAATTGAAAATTAGATGGTATAATATAGAAAAGGCTCTATATTTTGGAGGCGATTAAATGACCGTTCTAGAAATTGAATGTTTTTTGAGCATTTGCAAACATAAAACCATAAGCCGCGCGGCAGAATCGCTATATATTACACAGCCGTCGCTTTCCAGTCGACTTAAAACGCTTGAACGCGAGCTTGGCGGAAAACTTTTTTTGCGGCAAAAGGGCAGCCGCGAAATAACCCTTACCGCTGTGGGGAAAGAGTTTTACAAGCTAGCGCAACAGTACCAAGAACTTATACAAAAGATGCAATCGGTTTTTGAAAAAGAGCAAGATCAACTTCGAATATCTTCACTTAACAGTCTTGATACGTTTCTTTTACCGCAGGTTTACGATCGCTTCTTGCAAGAATATCCACAAATAGAGCTTGAAATTAAGAATATGGATTTACCCGCTGCAAGTCAAGGGATACATGCGGGGGATATAGATATTGCCTTCACAACCGGTAAAAGCACAGATAAAACACTTAAGCAAACATTGATTGTTTGTGAGCCGATGGTTATTGTGTGCAACAAGGGGCTAAAATTTGACGAGCCGGTTAAAGTAGAGGAATTACAGAAAAACCAAGAGCTTTTTGTTGATTGGAACACGGATTTCGTTAACTGGCACAATAACATTTTTGGCGATAAACATCCTAGTCTTACAGTGTCGATAATGGCGCACATAAAACAGTTTTTAGAAAGCAAGCAATGTTGGGCGATTGTACCGATTAGTGTTGCGGATGGACTACAAACGGCAGGTGTTATAAAAAGAGTTTGCGCCGCATTTGAAATGCCCAACCGCGAAATATCGATTGTAACTTCACCAACACAAGATGAAAACACGTCTATAGAAAAATTTTGTGATTGTCTTAAACGTACTGTATCAAAATATATTGTATAAATAAAAATGTCACTTGATTGTCAAGTGACATTTTCTTTATCTTTTTTTATTGCGATATAACTTACACCAATCATTCGAATAAGAATAAGTGTAAATCCGATATAATGGAAATAATATAATTTTTCGTCCAGGAATAAAACGCCGATGAGAATAGTGACTACTGTAGAAACACCACCGAATGCGGCCACGGTTGATGCTTGTAAACGCGACATAGAATAGTTGTTCATAAGGGTACAGAATATGGTTGACACAATAGAAAGAGTTACAAAACCCATTATGTTTTTCGGATCGAAATAAGGGTCAAAGTAGTGGATAATATCGTTTTGCCATAAATGTTTGATAATGCTTAGAACATTAAATACAATCGTTCCTAAAAGGCAAGAGAAATACGTGATTTCTAACGCTGTAAACTGACCTGAGCTTTTTCGTGAAAAAACAAGGTATGCAGGTCCTGCTATTACCGCAATAATTAAGCACAAAATTCCGATTACCGTATCGTTACCGCTTGACGTGTTTGTGTTTATCGCTATGTAAATTACACCGATTATACCAAGGGCTAAAAATATTTTTTGCGATAACGTAGTGCTTTCTTTTAAAATTATTGATTCAAAAATACAAGACGCTACGGGCATCAAAGATGTTATAACGCCTGCAGTTACCGCGGTCGTCATGGTAAATCCCATTGTCTCAAAAAGCATTTCAACCACGGGAGAGAAAAGCGCTGCAAGAAACAACGGTTTTATATATTTGTGCTTTTCGGTGTTTTTAAAAACATCTTTAACACCAACGTTTATTTTTATAAGTTTTACAATCTTCAACAACCACAAAACAGCAAAACTGAACAAAAATCTAAGCGCCAAAATATCAATAGCGTCAAGGTTGTTTTCATTTAATCCTTTTGTGAAAAAATTTGTAGTGCCGTAGATAGCGTTTTTTAAGAAAGTAAAAATATATGCTAATACCATAAAATTAGTTACCTCTATAGTGCTTTATGATAAAGTTAAAATTATTTGTATTGAAAATTTTTGTTTTTACACAAATCGTTTTTATATTTTTTGATATAATATTTTGCCATGTTTAGATTTTGCTCGGAATAATTTCCACACTCAACGGGTGAAGCGCCTGGGATATCTCCTGCAAAATTTATAACAAAATCACACATATTAATGACAAGGTCGTATACATCTTGCGAAGTTAAATCGCCAAACATTACAAGGTAGCAACCCGTGCGACAGCCCATTGGTCCAAAATAGACAATATCATCTTTTTGGTCGCTGTTGCGTAAATATGTCGCACACAAATGCTCTATTGTGTGAAGTGCGGGCACGTCTATTACCGGCTCGCGATTAGGCGCGGTTATGCGTAGGTCAAAGGTAGTTACTACACACTCGCCCTTTTTATCGCGTCGCGAAACGTAAAGCCCCGATTCGAGTGTCAAGTGATTTATTTTAAAGCTTTCAATTTTATTCATATTTTATCTCCGGTTTAAAGGTGGGCATAAGCTGTAGCTTAAAAAGATTTAACTTGTGCTTGCGGTCAATTAGCTCTTTTTTTGCCATATCGTCAATTTCACCTGTGCGAATATAGCGGTCAAGCTCGGCATAGGTAAAGCCCAAATTTTCCTCGTCGGTTTTGCCGCAAAGGCCGTCAATCGGCACCTTGTCAACCAACACATCCGGCAACCCCAACACTCTGCCAATTTCTTTAACCTCGGTAACGGTTAGGTTTGCCATTGGTGAAAAATCGCCCGCCGCATCGCCATAGCGTGTGGAGTAACCAACCCAATCCTCCGATAAATTACAGGTGTTAACAACGCGTCCGTTTACCGATTGGCTTACGGCATAAAGCACCGACATTCTAATTCGTGGCGGCAAATTAACGCGCGATTGCACCGACACGTTAAGATTTTCGGGCATATTTTTAAGCACGCCCTCAACGGCATCCTTTACGTTTATTTCGTAATGCTTGATACCAAGGTGGTTTACAAGCAAATACGCCATATCAATATCGTGCTGCTCGCCCTGCGGCATAAGCACGCCGATAACTCGGCTGGCACCTAAAGCCTCTACGCAAAGCGCCGCCGCTACCGAGCTGTCCTTGCCGCCCGATATACCAACAACCGCGTTACAGCCTTGGCCGTTTTGTTCAAAAAAATCTTTAATCCACTGTACACATTCGTTTTTTATTTTTTGTGCATCAAACATTTTGCCACCGCCTTTTTGAGTATTATATAAAAGATTTGTCAGTTTTTCAAGAGTTATGCAGCTAAATAAATTTTTATATCGTAGGGGCGATTCACGAATCGCCCGCGGGTGCATCGTGATACAACACCAACAAAAAACAAAATAGCTCTTGACCGACCGTTTCTTTACACGGTTTTTATCGGTCAAGAGCTATTTTTGTTCACTCTTGATATCTAACATCTTTTTGTTGTACCTCTACTTTCTTTAATTTGTCCTAAAGCTTACGTTCTTACAAATTCCTCTATTTAGCATTTTTTATAAATTTTGCTACTCTCGTAAAGCGAGCTTCTCTTGAGGACTGAATTTTTCACTTTGGACATTCGCTATATAAAACTCTTACATTTTAACCGATTAAAAGGCGATTTATCTAAAATTTACACTTTACTATTTATATTCAATTTTTGGAGTTTCAAACTTTTTTTGTTCTTTTTAACCTTTGCCTTTTATAACAGTTAAACTTTAAGAGTATTTAACCGGAACATCGAGCTTTTTGTTCTCTTGTTCCGTGTCTTAAATATAACATATCTAAACGACTTATTCAATTCGCATATTTTATAAATTTAAAAGCCGTAAATTATGCTAAACAGAGAAATTGTTTCTGCACAACAAAAAACTATTGACTGCGACATAAAATGTGTGTTAAAATGTTTTTGTTGGTTGTTTTGCGAGGCGTAAAACAGCCTCTTTTTTATCTATTTATGTATGGCAGGACCCAAATGTCCTGCCATTTTTTTGTTTTATGTATATAAATATACATAATTCGTCAATTTACCATTGCAAAACGCGGTAGTATATGCTACAATGAATTATGAATTTTTATTTTAAAATAGGGGATGTCAAAATGAAAATTACAATGAAAAAATCCTTAGCTGTAATTTTGTCACTTGTAATGTGCGTAAGCGTGCTGTTTGGTATGAATTTGTCCGCCTTTGCAGCAGATACCAACACCGTAACTTACGTAAAAGATGGCAGTTATGTTTACAACTGGGGACAGCGTGAAGAAGAGGCAACGTTTTTATCACCAATGGCAATAGAGTTCTATAGTGATAACAACGTTTCGCTTTCAAATCTCCTCGCACTTTCGGGCAGCGGTTCGACAAGCAGCGTACCATCAAGTGAATTGTATGGTAAATTGCAAGAATTGATGAAGAGCAATCACACAAAGATTACGTCTTACGACGGAACAAGAGATTTATTTATGTACACCGACTGCCAGAACAGTGGTAATCCCGAAACCATATCGTCTTTCTATTCTGGCGATCCTATAGGACCGGAATGGGACAAGGGTGCCACTTGGAACCGCGAACACACTTGGCCGAATAGCAAAGGTGACGAGGCCGGCAACGGTGAAAATGATATAATGATGCTTCGTCCTGCCTCGGTTTCAGAAAATGGTGGTCGCAGCAACAAGGCTTACGGTCAAAGTACAGGATTTTATCATCCAAATTCCGAATCAGATACCGACGGCAATTATGAAAATATAGCAAGTGGCGAACTCGACCTTCGCGGTGACGTTGCACGCATTATGCTTTATCAATACGTTCGCTGGAATTGTAAATCTAATATGTGGGGTTCAAGCGGCGTTATCGAAAGCAAAGAAGTTTTGCTTGATTGGATAGAGCAAGACCCTGTTGATACCTGGGAACTTGGCCGTAACGACGCTGTAGAGGCAATCACAGGCACACGTAACGTGTTTGTTGACTACCCAGAGCTTGCATTTGTCCTCTTTGACGAAGACGTTCCCGCAGATTATGCATCTCCCTCCGACGGTACCAGCATCGAGGAAGGCGGCACAGGTACAGGTGGCGATAGTGGTAATGACGATAACACCGACGAAGACGTTGTTGCTCCATCAACCGCAACATACGTATTTGCAGATTACACTGCAGGTACACAATATGCAAACGAAACACTTGCGCTCGATGATATAGTAACTGCAACTTCATATAACCAAAATTGTCATTTCACCACCCAGCTTAGAATGTATAACTCTGGTTCTACAAAATCCGGTGGTATGGTAATTTTATCCTCAAAGAGTGAAATTTCTTCAATTAGCGTAAACGCAGGATATAGGGCAACTCAAATTAGTGTTTACTCTTCCGCAGACGTCTCTACATGGTCTTCCGCAACTCCTATTTCACTTACCACCTCTTACGGTGACCATAGCGTTGATCTGCCTTCAGGCACAAAATATATAAAGATTGAAAACACAGGTTCAGCACAAGCGCGAATTGCATCGATGACACTTACATTTGTCGCTTCTTCCGGTGATGATACCACTGACACAGAAACTATCTTCCCTGACACAAGCGACGACATTGTAGTAAGCGGTAGCGCTGACGCATTCCCTGCAGATACAACAATAACAATAACTCCTATAACATCGGGCACTGATTTTGACGCAGCCGACACAGCACTTGACGGTATTGCATCAAAATTCAAGGCTTATGACATTACAGCACCATCACAGCCTACAACACCCGTAACCATTACGCTTGACATTCCTGCAGGCTATGATGCAGACCACGTGCGTATTGCATATATCGACGAAAGCGGAGAGGCAACCTTGCTTGACTCTGAGGTTAATAAAACTAAAAACATCGTTTCCGCTTTGGTTGAACACTTTAGCACCTACGCTGTAGTAGATACCACTGAAGTTGTTGCTGATGATACTACCGGCACTGCAACCAAAAATATCATATTTGAATTTGGTGCTAACGGCAGCGCAGAACATAAAGATGGTAGCAGCGACAAAGCCACATATTCAGAAACCGTTGATGGTTATACCCTTACTCTAACCGATGGCTCTAAATGTTATCCAAGTTCTTATGATGCCACGGGTAAATCCGCTATAAAATTAGGCAGTAGTAATGCGGCAGGTAAGTTCAATATGACCGTACCGAGCGACGTAACCAAAGTTATTTTTAAAGTTGCTAAATACAAAGCTAATACCACAAAAATTAGTGTTAATGGCACGCAATATACTATTACCACATCGTCTAATGACGGTTTATACACCGACATTGAAGTTGATACCACAACAACCAAGGATATAGCGTTTACCACAGTTAGCGGCGGTTATCGTTGTATGCTCGATTCCATTACCTATGTGGTTTCCGGTTCTTCCGGCAACACACCAGAAACTCCTACCTATACAGTAACCGCTAATTCAAGCAATACAAGCCACGGTACAGTTACGCTAACAGGCAACATTATCACCGCAAACGCAAAGGCAGGATACGAGATTTATGACTATTCTATGGATCCCGCAAATGCTGCAACAGTAGTAGATAATGGCGACGGCACATTTACCGTAAGTGATATTACAGCAGACGTTACTATTACCATAAACTTTGTGGCACTTCCCGTCTATACAGTCCAGTTTAGCGAAGATGGTACACTCGCAGAGCCAATGACCAAGTATGTTGGTGGACAAATAACACTTCCCGAACACACTTCTGCAGTACCCGACGGTTATGAGTTTGAAGGTTGGGCAGAAGCAGAAAACGAAACCGACTATTCTAAGATCTTTGCTGCAGGAAGTAAATATACAGTAAACGGTGACATAACGCTATACGCACAATATAGTGAGGTTAGCAGTACACCGACTTCAACTGTTACAATTGACTTCACAACCGCCGAAGACCGCGTATCTCAAAGCTCCGCTCAGCAAATATGGTCATCAGATGGTGCTACAGTCACCAACGCACAAGCAAACGGATCTTCTGCCGTTGTTGCAGATGTGAACCCTGCTAAGTTCTATGCAAAATCTAGTTTGACGATAGCTTGCTCAAACATGACTCAAATCGTGATTACTGCTTCGTCTGGTACATATGCAAATGTTTGGGCAACCACACTCGACTCTTCCTTTACAGATATAAAAAGAGTTTCTGTAAGCGGAAGCGTTGTTACAATTGAATTTAACAGTCCTGTTAATTTACTTGAAATTGCATCTTTAAGTGCACAAACCCGAATCTATTCAATGGAAATAACCAAAGTAGTAAGTTCAACGGCTAACGAATACACTGTTACATACATGGAAAACGGAGTCGCAACTGACAGTGCTGTGGTTGAAGAAAATACTGTAATCACATTGCCAAACGACACCGCTACTCCAAGCAACAAAAACTTTGTTGGCTGGGCAACGGTAGAAAACGCAACCAGCGGTATTTTAGAAGCTGGTTCATCACATACAGTAACCGGCGACGTAACGTTCTACGCTCAATACACTGACAAGATTGTTGAGAACACTACACACAACTTTGTAAAAGTAACCGAAGACCTTACCGACTGGACGGGTACATATCTTATTGTTTACGAGGAAGGAAACAAGGCATTTAATGGTTCTCTTACAAGCCTAAAAACAGCAAACGGACTCGATGTTTCTATCGCTGACTCCAAAATCAAAGCAACCGACTCCGCACTTGCAGCAAGTTTCACCATAGAAGCTGTCGAAGGCGGATATACGATTAAGTCCGCAAGCGGATATTACATTGGTAGAACATCGGCTAACACAGATAGTAATGACCTATTATTTAATCAGTCAACCAAATATGTAAACGCCATTTCTTTAAGTGATGGCAATGTTAATATTGTTGGTGGCAACACCTACTTACGTTGGAACGCTTCAAGCTCTTTCTTCCGTTACTATAGATCTTCTACTTACACCGGCCAACAACCAATCGCACTCTACAAACTTGATGTTGCTGACATTACGGGCGCTCAGGTAACTATGGGCTCTGACCTTACAATGAAATACTACGTTGACGTTACAAATATTGAAAACGTTGCTGACGGTGACCTTACAATGCGCTTTAGTATTGACGGCGAGGTTATTGATACCGTAACAGGAACCGTTGTTGGTGGTCAGTACGTATTTGATTTTGCAGGTCTTGCTCCACAACGTATCGCAGACATAATTAAAGCAGAGGTTTTATATAAAGGCACTTTGATTGATGTAAAAGACGACTACAGCATTAAAACAAATGCGCAAAATCTTTTGACCGAAAACGCAGGCAACGCTGAGCTTTGTCAGTTTATTACCGATATGCTCTATTACGGCGCTGCTGCTCAAAAGTATACCAAGTACAATACCGATAATCTTGCAACCGATGGTATTGAAGGTCTTGGAACACCGTTAGACGAACCACTTACAGAAGCTTATAGCGTGTTTAATTTGAGTGCGACCACAGGTGACGCAGGATTCAAGTCTGCAACCGTTTGGTTTGACGTTACAAATAGGCTTATTGTTAAGGTTGCCAAAAAGACCGAAGACACAAATGTTAAGGTTTATGTAACTCCATTTGGCGGCTCAAAAACAGAGCTTAGTTATAACGATACATTAGGCGGTTATATGACTGATGAAATTAAAGTTACCGGATTTAACACATCATATAATTTTGAATTGTGCGACGGCGGGGGTAATGTAATGCAGACACTTACATATAGTGTTAACTCGTACGCATATTCAAAACAAAACAGCTCCAATGCCAATATGGCAGAGTTAGCGTTAGCGCTCTTCAGACTTGGCCAATCAGCCGAAAATCTTTAAGAAGGGGGACAAATGAATATGAAAGCAGATATTAAACGCCCCTTTGAGTTGGCGCAAATCGAAATTTATAAGCTTTGCGATTTTGATATCGTAACCGCAAGCCCTACAGGACCTGATCCATTTGAGGGCGAAGAAGACGAGTTTGAAACATATTATTGGGAGAGATAATATGAACCGCAATAAAGTTTTAACCGTTTTGATTTTATTGTTTTGTATGGTTTTAGTTTTGTGCCTTGCCGCCTGTAAGGGCGGTGTAGCACCGGACGAAGCCAATAGCTCCGCCAACATGCAACAAAATGTGCAATCGAGCGAAAGTGTTGTGCCAAACGAATCGGGCAACGATAACACCGAGGGCGGCACAAGCAACAAAAAGCCTTCATCAAGCAATAGCGCTTTACAAGGCATTGAGCTTGATGAAGATGTGTTTGATTACAGCGATACAAGCAGTAATACTTCAAGCAGCAACGCTTCGGGCAACAGTTCAAGCACAAACTCTGACGGCCAATCGGGCGAAACCGAATCTGATGAAAACTCTTCTGAAGATTCCGTTTCCGAGGAAATTTCCTCAGGCAACGACGGCACAATAAAGCTACCTGTAGATTGGTTTTAATTAAAAAATGCGAGGTGAAATTTCACCTCGCATTTTATTTTTAAAAATATTAAGGTTTGCTTTGTCACTTACCTCATCACAATGACAATTTATAGTCTTTTCTAATCTTTTGTCATTGCGAGTGGTGGCAGTCGCGAGTCAATTCGTTTTCAACCTTTCTTGACAATTTTGCTTAATTATAATAAAATTAAAGTATAAATTTTAAGGAGTTTTAGTATGAAAAAGCTTTTAGCACTTTTACTTTCTTTAATACTTGTTTTTTCGTTTACCGCCTGCGGTGATAACAGCGACGACGCTCAAAACGAAACAAATTCGTCGGCAGCAGCCGTTACCCACAACGGTTGGTACACCGAAGGCGACATTATAATAACAAAGGATCAGGTTGACGAAATTATCAACCAAGAATATACCACACCAAAAAACGTTATTGTTATTATTGGTGACGGTATGGGACCAAACGATATAACTCTTGCCGAGGAAAACGTTAAGGGCGTATATGAATTTGGGCTTGTATTAAACCAAATTAAAAATCATGGTCTTGCTACTACGCACTCAGCCGATGCCGAAATTACCGATTCGGCGGCATCGGGTACCGCGCTTGCGACGGGCAGTAAAACCAACAACGGCTACATAGGCAAAGACGTAAACGGTAACGACCTTAAAAATATGGCGGAAATTGCGCGTGAAAACGGCAAAAAGATTGGTATTATTACCGATGAAGATTTACCCGGTGCTACACCTACCGCATTTACTGTGCATAACGTTTCCCGTGATAATCGCAAAGAGCTTGCAAACGATATGGTAAAATTTAAACCCGACGTGCTAATGTGCAAGGATTATATGGGTGTTTTCGCACTGCTTGATGCTGACACACAAAAGATTTTTAATGACGAATATCTTGTAGCAAAAGATTTTAAGCGTTACAAAGACGCGCTTGACACCGATAAAGAAAACAAAAAACCGTTTTTCGGCTTTTTAGACGGCTATTCGCCTGTGGCTACCTATAACCTTGCCCATTGTGCCGAGGTTGCGTTCGAACGACTTGAAAACGATAAGGGATTTTTCTTGCTTGTTGAGAGTGCCGGCACCGATAAATTTGGTCACGACAACAATATGAACGGCAAGCTGCAAAGCGTTGTAACGCTTGACCGCACGGTAGCGGCGGCGCTAAAGTTTATGAAAAACAATCCCGACACCTTGCTTCTTATTACGTCAGACCACGAAACCGGAGGTGTAAAGCTGCCCGAAGGCGATAACTATAAGTTAAACGAATTGCTTACACAAAACTCGCACACCGATACACCTGTTCGCGTTTTTGCAGTGGGTAAGGGCACCGAATATTTTAAGGATAAAACAGTCGACAACACCGATATTGGAAAATTTTTAATAAACGCTATTGAAGGTGAATAAACAGCGAAGTAATTTTTTACAGTAAAATCTCCTTGTTTTACAAATACTAACAGTTGGGCTTTGTAAAACAAGGAGTTTTTATATACGAAAGCAACAGGTATTGTACGCCGTATAGAGGCTCGTGTTATAATAACACAAAAGTCGCTTAAAGCCGCATAAACACTGGGGTTTTCACTGTTTTTTGTCCAAAAATTTTTCGTGAAAATCGGCTATTTTCGACTTAAAACGCGAAGGGAGGGCCGTTTTTCATTGCTCTGAGGGCAGCCAAAATTAAATATTGAAACTGTCACAAGGACAAAGCCGAATGGGTATTAAAACTCATTCGGCTTTTTACATACTCAAAGAGTATATATTCGCAAACCGGTGCGAGAGTCTGCTTCTATTTTAATAATGTCTATTGTAATGCTGATATAATTGTGCTATAATATACAAGTAAACTTTTATTTAGCAGAAAGGAAAATCGCAAATATGGCTATGAAGGTTAGTTACAACAAGCTTTGGAAGTTACTCGTTGACAAGAAAATGAGCAAAGCGGATCTTAGAAAAACGGCTGAAATTGCACCTAATACGCTGACTAAAATGCGTAAAGATGAGCCGGTGTCTATCGATGTTCTGCTTCGCATTTGTGATAAATTGGATTGTAACATCGGAGATATGATGGACGTCGAAAAAGAGGCGTAAAAGGAGCTGTTCGTATGTGGAACATAATAAGTATCTTAATTTTAATTATAGAGGCTGTGTTATTACTCGCCTTTGTCGTTGGCAGGTTTCAAAAGAGAAGGTTAAATGAAACGACGCTGTTTATCGGTGTTCTTATCGTGGTGAACTATTCTCTACACCTTGTTCCGTTTCTCTACGGTATCTTGGAGCTTGGGCAAGAGTCTAATGTTATCTTAGGTATGCTTGACTGCTTAGGTGCAACCATCAAATTGTTTGTTGGAGAAGCTAATGTAGAAGCTGTCTCCGGTTTTGCAGAGGCTTTTCCTCACTTCTCTGTTGCCTATACATTAGGTGTTGTTATTGCTCTGCTCACTACTATCAGCACGGCGATTGAAGCGTTCAGAAATTCTATCACAAATGGGTTCAGATTAGCAAAGGCTTTGAAGAAAGACAGTTGTGATATTGTTGTTGGCAACGGCGCTAAGGCACTTCACTATGCCAAGACCTGCAATGCGGTATTGTTGCTTGATGATGTAGATAAGGAAACTGTTAAAGAACTGATCGAGGATGGCTATGCAGTTTTGCGCAAAGGTTTTACCGTACAACTGCTCGGTAGCCGCCAGTTTAATGCGACAACTCGATATAACATTGTCTGCACCGAAGCAGAAAAAACGTTGGATTATATCGACACCTTTATTGCATACAAAAAGGCTGAAACAAACGATAAAAACATATATTTATATGTCGAGCTTGAGGGTGAAAAGGCAGAAACCGTTCGCCGTGAGATTATTGAAAAGAACGAAATGGAAGCCTTTATCGATACCTTCAGTACAAGCGAGCTTCTCGCCAGAACCTTTACCCACGCAAATCCCGTTACCAAGTATCTACCGAAAGAATACATTGAGGATGCCGGTATTAAGCAAGGCACCGAAATTAGTGTGTTTGTGCTTGGGTTTGGCACTCTTGGTCAGGAAGTATATCGTCAGTCGGTACTGAACAATCAACTTGTTACCTTTGACGGCGAATACAAGGTGTTGCCGATCAACTACTATTTGTGTGACACGGGTATTGACGTTACCGAATGGAATATCGGCGGTTTGCCGGGAGATCTCGGCGAACTGAATGCAGCAGAATATTTCCCCCTTCCCGAACTGCCTTTCAAAACCAGTGTTATTGATAGAACTCCTGCCTCCCGCGAGGTGCTGACTGCTATTAAAAAGCAGGTGCAAAAGGCTAATAGCTACATGTTGATTATCATTGATACCGATGAGGATTGCCGCAATATCGAAATCGGTGCCAAACTGAAAACTATGTTGTTCGGCAGTGAGAACTATCACATCTTCGTGCGTAGCGAAGCCGCTTATACTGAGGATGATGAGATTGTTACCTATTTCGGCAATAGTGAAGATGTGTTTAACCACGACATAATCGTGAACGATAGCTTGTCTGCAATGGCGAAGAAACTCAACGAAGTCTATACCGCACAGTATGCCGGTGCAGAAGAACGGAATCGCCCCGATTTTGCCGAGTACATACAGCAAAAAGCCGAGAAGGATTGGCAAGGTCTTGACTATTTCACCCTGTATTCCAACATCTACTCGGCAATGAATTTGAGAACAAAATTAAATCTGCTCGGACTTGATTACGTTAAGGATGGCAACGGTGCAAACACTACACTTATCACTGAACGTCACGGACACAAGGGCGAATATGCTTACAGCGAATATTTCACTCCTTCTGTCCGTAATGCCTTGATCGCTCAAGAGCACGCAAGATGGAATGCGTATCACTTGCTGAGCGAATATCTACCCCTTGATAAAAACGGTATTACTGTCAAGTCGCAAGACGGCAAAAAGGTACGTTTTAACGTAAAGAACACAGCGGCGAAAAAGCACGCTTGCCTTACCACCTATAACGGACTGAACGATTTGTCCGCCTATCTTGCCCAAAAGGCCGGTAACGGATGCACTGCCGCAGACTATGACTATTACATTTATGATGAAATGCTGATCACCTCGGCTGAGGAACTCTTAAACTCACTCGGCTATTCGGTAATCGAAAAATAAACATGATTGGAGAAGTTCTATGAAGCTGGTATTTGTATCTTCAACCTTCCGTGATATGCAGTTTGAAAGGGACGCACTCAATACCCGTGTTGTGCCCCGTATCAATCAATTTTTGGAGCGTTATTCGGAGACCGTCCACTTCGGTGATCTGCGCTGGGGCGTAAACACCACGGAACTTGAAAGCGAAGAATCCTCCAAAAAGGTTTTGAAGGTATGTCTGGACCAAATTGACGACTGTAAGCCGTATATGATCATCTTTATAGGTGAGCGCTACGGCTGGATTCCATCACGAGATTTGCTTCATAGTGCGGCACTCCTCAAAGGAATGGACGTTTCCTCAATTAAAGAGGATACCTCTGTTACCGAGCTTGAAATTGAATACGGTGCGTTGCTCAACCCCGACTATGAGGGACGTATATTATTCTATTTCCGCAATCCCTTTGATATGTCCGAAATGACCGAAGAACAAAAAGCGGACTATATTTCCGAGTCGCCTTTGCACAAGGAAAAGATTGAGCAATTAAAGGCACAAATTAAAGAAAAATATCCCGATTATATCCGCTACTATGATGTTTCCTACGATGCAGATGCGGGTAAACTTGTGGGCTTAGAGCCGCTGATGGATCAAATTTACGAGGATTTACAGCGTGTATTCGATTTAGATTTAACCTATTTAAACTCTTTACCCACAGAGGAACGAGCACTTTCTAATTCTAAGAACCATTTTGAGAAAATGACGGCGGACTCTTATTTTAGAGAATTGTCGGCTGTAAATGAATTTGTGTCGGGTGTTGTTGATTATTGTTACGAATCACGTTTCAAAGATAACCCCGTCTTTGAGGTGGTAACCGGTCCTCACGGCATCGGTGCCAAAACATTGGTTGCGCAAAAATATATCAATACGCTAAAAGCCGGTTATAACGCGGTGTGCTTTTCCTACGGTATGGATGAATTTACAGATAGCACCGATAAAATGGTATCCGCATTGTGCTACAAATTAGAAGAATTTATGGAAATTCCTCACGGCACTAAGGCGACGGTAGAGCGTTTAGCAAATCTATGCGACCAGTATTCCGATAGAATAGAATTACCCTGTTTGTATTTTTATATGGTTAATCTACCGGCAAGTGCTATGTCTGTATTTTGGAAATTAGAGGCACTTTATCCGCACTTGTTCGGTGTTGGTTTTTGTGTTCATTTCAGAAAATATAGTCCCGATGAAATGTCACTCCCGTATTTTCTTAAAAACAGGCTACTCCAAGTGCCTTCGCTTAGCACCGATGAAATCGAAGAAACGGTAAACTCCATATTAAAGTCAAAACGCAAAGAATTACCGCCTATTGTTATTGATGAAATCAAAAAACATAGTGCGGCCAATCTGCCACTCTATTTATCGCTGCTTGTGGAACGCTTGCTCATTTTGGATAGCGAGGATTTTGCCGCCATCCGAGCACGCGGCGACGGTATGGATAACATCAACGCTTATATGATCGAGCTCATCCGTCAATCGGGCGATAACGTAACCGAAATTGCAAAAGAACTTTTAGAAGAATTGGCTGAGCGCATCAACCCCGTTATGATTCCGCATTTGGTGGCGCATATCGCCCAATCGA
>JAZUOS010000035.1:0-4560 GCA_045604765.1 Acutalibacteraceae bacterium
CATAAATCAAGGTAGACTTGAGCAAGCGCAAGAACTGCTCGACGGTGTGCCTCCTGGGAGTCGCGACGCCGAGTGGTATTTCTTAAACGGCACAGTGCTATACCGTCGCGGTTGGTTTGACCAAGCATACACAAGCTTTGCAACGGCTGTGCGAATGAATCCTCAAAATCCCGAATACCGCAACGCTATGAACAATGCTCAAAGACAAACGGGCGCACAGTATAACCCTTACCGTTCTTACGGTACTGCGGGCGGATGCGATGCGTGTGATATATGTCAAGGGCTATTTTGCGCTGACTGCTTGTGCGAGATGTGCGGCGGCAATCTATGCTCATGCTTTGGATGTAGATAATATGAAAAACACTAAAAAAATTACTCTTTGCGGGATGGTGGCGTCACTTTCTATAGTGATAATGCTTACAAGCTATTTCCCTTATCTAACATACGCCATACCAGCGCTTGCGGGAATATTTATGATGGTGCCGCTTATTGAGTGTGGTGTGTCTTGGGGTGTTGGTACTTATATTGCAAGCAGCGCAATAATATTTATTACGGGCGAGACTGAAGCCAAGCTTTTATATGTGCTGTTTTTAGGCTATTACCCAATACTTAAATCACTAATTGAAAGATTAAAAAAACAGTCTGTTGAATGGGTGCTTAAGCTTATTTGCTTTAATGCGGCAGCGATTGCGTTTTATTATGTGTCGAGTATGCTGTTCGCCGTGTCTTTTAATGATTTGGGTGACTTTGGCAAATACGGCGCGCTTGTGTTTTTAGGAATCTGCAACATTGTGTTTGTGATATACGACATAGGTATATCGCGTGTCGCATCATACTATATGATTGTACTTCACGATAAGGTGAAAAAGATAATTAAATAAAAAATCAGGACGGAAATATACTGCCCTGATTTTTTTACGAATTGCCCTGCGGTTATGAATTGAAATTTTGATTTCATAAATTGCCTTACGGCATGAATTGCACCTAAATGTGCAAAGCGCAATTCATGAGCGGAATACATAATTTATGTGCGAAACACAAATCATGCGTTACTACGCAACTCATTTTTGTGAAAATTTAGTGCTGACGTTTTTTATTATTTACAAACCGACAAAAAAATGTTACAATATAATTTGGTTTTAAGATTGTGAACAAAATGTTGCTTTCAACAAGGGGAGATAATATGAAAGAAGTTCAAAATCAATTATATGATGAAAAGGATATTCAATTATCTGATGGGAATAATGAAAATTCGGAAAATTTGATTATAAGCCTCAAAGCAGAAATAGAAAATCTCAATTCAAAATTAGAGTTGCTTAATTCTCAAAAGCAAAATGCCGAGCATCAGGCAGCTGTTTTTTCTAATGCATATAACGAAATTGTTAATAGCTTTTTTTGGAAAATAACATCACCATTTAGAAAAATATCGCAGCGAACAAAGACACTTTTATCTAATCACATAAAAATACTTACGGCAGCGATTTATGTTAAAGGATTTTTGAAAGGCGGACATTTGGAAGCCACGAAGCGAATTAGAAATTATAAAACACTTATAGGTGAAATAACACCTTTGACAGTCTCCAAAAAGCAGCGAAAGTTTGAGGAGAGGTATCGGTTTAACAAAAGAGTAAAGTTCAGCATTTTGGTTCCGCTTTACAACACTCCGCTTAATTTTCTTGAAGAAATGATAGGCTCGCTTAAATGGCAAACATATTCCAACTGGGAGCTTTGCCTTGCTGATGGTAGCGACGGTGAGCACGAATACGTGGGTAAATACTGTCTGGAGCTTGCCAAAAAGGACGAGCGTATCAAGTACAAAAAATTAGAAGAGAATAAGGGTATTGCCGAAAACACCAATGAGTGCCTCACTATCGCAACAGGTGATTTTATAGGGCTTTTCGACCACGATGATGTTTTGCACCCTTCTGTATTGTTTGAATATGCAAAAGTTATAAATGAACAAAATGCAGATTTTATTTATTGTGATGAAATGACATTTACCGACGAAGAGGTCGAGGGCTTTAAATGTGTTCTTTGTCATTACAAACCTGACTTTTCACCTGACACTTTAAGAAGTTACAATTATATCTGTCATTTTACTTGTTTTTCAAAAAATCTTTATGAAATTGTGGGTGCATTTAACGGCGAGTATGATGGTAGTCAAGATTATGATTTAATTTTGCGTCTTACCGAGAAAGCGCAAAATATAGTTCATATACCAAAACTTCTTTACTTTTGGCGTTCACACAAATTATCGGTTGCTTCGGCAGCATCTGCCAAGCCTTATGTTGTTGACGCTGCCGAGCGTGCTTTGGCGGCTCACCTTGAGCGAGTAGGCCTTAAGGGTACCGTAAAGCAGGCATATGCGCCTACGACATATAAAATTGATTATGAAATCATCGGCGAACCGTTGATTTCAATAATTATTCCAAACAAAGATCATATTGACGATTTAGATAAGTGTATAAATTCCATATACAAAAAATCAACATATAACAATTTTGAAATCATTGTAGTAGAAAATAATAGTACTGAAGAGGAAACCTTTGATTATTACGATAAAATACAAAAGCAATACGACAATATAAATGTTGTTTTCTGGAAAGAAAAGGTGTTTAACTATTCTGCTATAAATAATTTTGGCGTATGTTTTGCCAAGGGCGAATATATATTGCTTTTGAATAACGACATTGAAATAATTACTCCTGATTGGTTACAAGAAATGCTGATGTTTGCACAGCGGCAGGATGTTGGCGCAGTTGGCGCTAAACTTTATTTCCCCGATGATACAATACAGCATGCGGGCGTAATTATAGGTATTGGTGGCGTTGCAGGACATTCACATAAATATTTTGATCGAAAAGATTACGGTTATGTGTCGCGTGCTTGTATATCTCAAAACCTGAGCGCTTGCACAGCAGCGTGCCTGCTTATAAGAAAAGATGTATTTGAGCAGGTAGACGGTCTCGATGAAGGATTTGCGGTTGCTTTTAATGATATAGATTTATGTATGAAAATAAGAAATGCAGGATATCTGATTGTATTTACCCCGTACGCTGAGTTTTATCATTACGAATCAAAGAGTCGAGGAATAGAGGATTCGCCCGAAAAGGTGGCCAGATTCAATAGCGAAATTGATAGATTTATGGGAAAATGGGGTAAAGAGCTTGAGGCAGGCGACCCATATTATAATACTAATCTTACGCTTGATCGTGAGGACTTTTCACTCAAATAATTTATCTATAACAAAATAATTTATAAAAAATGACGATTTTTTAACAAACTTTTGAAAAATCGTCATTTTTTTGTTTACTTTTTGAATTGAAAGTGTTATTATATATCCGTATGAGACTGTCTAAATGACGCAGCCTCTCGAATTAATTTTTTTGGAGGAATTTTCACATGGCAAGAAAGTTTAAAACCATGGACGGTAACAACGCTGCGGCTCACGTTTCTTATGCGTTTACCGAAGTAGCAGGTATTTATCCTATCACCCCGTCCAGCCCAATGGCAGACTATGTTGACCAGTGGTCAGCACAGGGTCTCAAAAACATTTTTGGAACAAAGGTTAACGTTGTAGAAATGCAGTCCGAAGCAGGTGCTGCAGGTACAGTTCACGGCTCACTCGCAGCTGGTGCTCTTACTACAACATTTACCGCTTCACAGGGTCTTCTTTTGATGATTCCTAATATGTACAAAATCGCAGGCGAATTGTTGCCTTCAGTTTTCCACGTATCAGCTCGTTGCGTAGCAAGCCACGCTCTTAACATCTTTGGCGACCACTCTGACGTTTATGCATGCCGTCAGACAGGTTTTGCAATGCTTGCTGAATCAAACCCACAGGAAGTTATGGACCTTGGTGCAGTAGCACACTTAGCTTCTATCAAGGGTCGCGTACCTTTCATCAACTTCTTTGACGGTTTCCGTACTTCACACGAGCTTCAAAAGATTCAAGTTTGGGATTTTGATGACCTTAAAGAAATGTGCGATATGGATGCTGTTGATGCATTCCGTAAGCGTGCTCTTAACCCAGAGCGTCCTGTAATGCGTGGTTCACACCAGAACGACGATATCTTCTTCCAGAACAGAGAAGCTTGCAACAAGTATTATGAAGCTCTTCCTGCAATTGTTGAAGAATATATGGACAAGGTTAATGCTAAAATTGGCACAGACTATAAGCTCTTTAACTACTACGGTGCACCTGATGCAGAGCGTGTAATCATCGCTATGGGTTCATTCTGCGACGTTGCTGAAGAAGTTATTGACTATATGATGGCAGCAGGCGAAAAGGTTGGTCTTATCAAGGTAAGACTTTATCGTCCGTTCGCAGCTGACAAGTTTGTTGAGGCTATCCCTGCAACATGTAAAAAGATTGCTGTTCTTGACAGAACAAAAGAGCCTGGCTCACTTGGCGAACCACTCTATATGGACGTTGTTAGTGCATTGGCACAGCAGGGTCGCAAGATTGACACCGTTATCGGCGGTCGTTACGGTCTTGGTTCAAAGGATACTCCTCCTTCAAGCGTATTCGCGGTATACAAGGAATTAGCAGCTGACGCT
>JAZUOS010000036.1:0-41195 GCA_045604765.1 Acutalibacteraceae bacterium
TGGCCTCCGACTTACCTCACGGGCAAAGCCCATTTCATGAGTAACAACCGCCATGGTCATACCTTCTTTTGCCAGGTCCTTCATAAGCTCAAGCACTTCGCCAACCATTTCGGGATCAAGTGCGCTAGTCGGCTCGTCAAAGAGCATAACTTCGGGGTCCATGCAAAGAGCACGAACAATTGCAATACGCTGTTTTTGACCGCCCGAAAGCTGAGAGGGATATGCGTCGGCGCGGTCGGCAAGACCAACCTTTTCAAGTAGTGCCATAGCCTTGTTTGTAGCGTCCTCGTTACTCATTTTAAGAAGTTTCATAGGGGCAGAAATCATATTTTTGAGCACGGTCATATGTGGGAATAAATTAAATTGTTGGAAAACCATGCCCATCTTTTGACGGTGAACATTTATATTTACCTTTGGATCGGTGATATCGGTATCTTTAAAATAAATATGTCCGTCGGTGGATTCTTCAAGTCGGTTAAGGCAACGTAAAAAAGTTGATTTACCCGAACCGGATGCACCAATGATTACAACAACCTCGCCGTGTTTAATTTCGGTATCAATACCCTTTAAAACCTTAATATCGCCAAAGTTTTTAATAAGGTTTTCAACCTTTATTAACGTATTATTAGTGGTCACTCTTACGCAGCCTCCTTTCGAGTCGTCCTACAAGCCAGGTAAGTATCATAACCAAAACCAAATAAATTATCGCCACAGTAATTAGAGGTATAAAATATGAGAAAGTTCTGCCTGCAATTGTATTACCTGCTTTTGTCAAATCAATAACACCTACATAGCCGGCAACCGAGGTTTCTTTAAGTAACGCAATAAACTCGTTGCAAAGGGTGGGAAGAACCGCTTTAAACATTTGCGGAATAACTATGTGCCACATGGTTTGGAAATAGTTAAATCCAAGGCTTCTACCTGCTTCAAATTGCCCATTGTCTACTGACATAATGCCTGCTCGGAATATTTCGGCAACGTAGGCACCCGAGTTGATACCAAAAGCGAATATCGCAACAGGAACACCATCGTTGGCAGCTGCAAAAATTATAAAATATGAAATCATAAGTTGAACAACAACAGGTGTACCACGAGCAATTGTAAGATAGAACTTGCAGATTCCATTTAAAAATAAAAGAACATAATAGCCAAACCCGCCGCGTAAGCGTAAGATTTCTTTATTTTTATCAAAAGATGTACGTATGGCAGCCACAATGATTCCTATAACTACACCGATTGCTAAAGCACCAAATGTGATTATAAAGGTGTTTTTTAAACCGTCGATCATGAATTTATATCGATCGTTTTCGATCATCACGTGATAAAAATCTTGCCATAGTTCAGTGAAAAAATTCACATAATCGCTCCTTTGCTTTATGCTTAATATAAACCGAAAAAACAGGGCGGAAATTACCCGCCCTGAAAATTGTGTGCGAAATTAATTATTCTTTGGGAAGATAGTAAGGATCTAAATCTTCGATAGCATTGATTTTGCCGCCTTCTTCCTTAACTATAACAACCTGGATGCCTGTTGCATAGGTAGATGAGAAGTCAACTTCCTTAAGTCTATCTTCCGTAACTGTCATACCAGCCATACCCATACTGTATTTGCCTGTTTGTACGCCAGGAATGATAGAATCAAATGCAACGTTTTCAATGATAAGATCATAGCCAAGTTTATCTGCGATAATCTTTGCAACCTCTACATCAATACCAAAATATTCGTCGCCGTCGATGTATTCATAGGGTGGGAATTCGGCATTGGTAGCCATTTTGAGATCTGGTTTATCTGTATTTTCTGCGGTAACAGGAACGCCAACAAGCGCTTCACCCGAATTGTTAATATATTTGTCAACAATCTTCTTGACAGAGCCATCAGCAATTAGATCTTTGAGCGCTGCATCAACATCGGCTTTAAGGGTACTATCTTTTTGGAAGCAAATAGCGTAATCTTCAACAGCGTATTCAGCTTCAAGAATCTTTAAGCCTTCGTTTGCCGCTACATAAGATTTTGCTGGTTCGTTATCAATTATAACGCAATCAACTTTTCCTGCTTTAAGAGCTTCAACTGCTAATGCACCATTGTCATAGCGAGTAACAGCATCTTCACCAAAATCACCTGAAGCGTAGATATCACCAGTTGTTGTGGTTTGAACACCGATTTTGATACCATCTTTTGCGCCGCAGCCTGCAAAGCAGAGGAGCATACAAAGCGCCAAAACAGCGGCTAAAATTTTCTTTAAATTTTTCATTTTTGTTACCTCATTTCAAAATTTTAAAAGTTAATTACAAAATATGTAATTTTTAAGATATTGCGATTTTAACACATTATATTTGTGTTGTCAAGCAAAAGTGCATAAATATTTTTATAAAAATGAATTTTCGAGTTAAATATGCAAAAACAAATGCATATTTTCGACTTTTAGGCAAAAATATGCATTTGTTTTAATAAAAACTATGCAGAGCGAATTTTTGCTCGGCTTTTATTAGCGACAAAACACTCTCAATATTTTTATAAACGGCGTTAAGCTCGGGCGAATTATCGTTGGTAGTAAGTGTTAATTGACCGATGTAAAGCGAGATTTTATCTAAAAATCCGTGGTTTACAAACAAAGCCATATGCTCTTTTCTTTCTTTCCAGCGGTTTTCAAGCTGCGGCGCTGTGATGGTTTTGTTGTAATAGTTTTCAATGTCATCAAGTGTTTTTTCACAAGCGCGGTCTACACAAATATGAGCGACCACACATATAGAAATTATAAACACCAAAATTATGGCGGCGGGAATAAGTCGTTTCATATTTTTTGCTCACCGCCTTTTTTTATTATTGTGTGGTTGCCGTCGCGGTCGAGTGTCATTAAAAATATTTGATTTGTATCGGTGCATTTGTGTTTTAGTATTTTATACAGCTTTTGTGGGGTGGTTTGTAGGGCTTTTAATGACTCGTAAACTATTTTACCGTCACTGATTACCGGCAGGGGAAGGGAATCGTCGGGTAGCTTTAATTCTATATCTTTAACTGATACGGGTTGCGCATCTTTTTTAAGCAGTACACTTAAATTGCCGTTTACCTCTAAAACAGCAAAGGCGACATCTGCTACATTAAAGACATTCTGAGCGCGAAGCTGCTCGATAAGGTCGACCACCGTCATACGCACATTGCGCATAGCCTGCTGGTCAATAACGCCGTTTTTTATAACAACAACCGATTTGCCGTTTAGTAATTTTCTGATGCGAAAGCTTTTCATTGCAAGAACGGATATTACTATCTCTAAAAAAACCAAAACAAAAATTGCTGCAAGGCCTATAGACATAGGTTGCTCGGTATCTTGAAGCGGGATTGCGGCAATTTCGGATATAAGCAATGTTATTACCAATTCATTTGGCTGCATATCACCAATTTGTCGCTTGCCCATAAGACGAATGGCGACAGTTACAATAATATATAGTATGATTGTGCGAAGCACTGTTGAAATCATTAATAATCACCGTTTTTTAGTATTTGCTTTTTTTCTTGCAATATTATGGTTATAATGGTATAATGTGAGTACCAATATATTACTTTAATGTTAAAGTGAGGAATTTGATTTGGCGAAGGATAATTTGAATAAGGCCAATTTTTTCAGTGATATGAAAAAGTTTATGCCACTACTTAAAAATTTGGTTTCTAAAGATTTTAAAATCAAATACCGCCGCAGTGTGCTTGGCGTTGCGTGGAGTGTTTTAAATCCGCTGTTTACTATGCTTGTTATCACAACTGTTTTTGGTAAACTTCTTAAAATTCAGATAGACAACTTTGCTACCTATTATATAGTGGGCTTTGCTATATGGAATTTCTTTTCAGAAGCAACTTCAAACTCGCTTGGCTCAATTTTAAGTTCGGCTCCGCTTATTAAAAAGGTGTATATACCTAAATATATATTTCCGCTTGAAAAGTGTTTATTTTCGCTTATGAACTTTTTCTTTACGCTTATTGCGGTGGTTATAGTAATGCTGTTTCAGGGTGTAGTTCCAAGTGTTACGGCTGTGCTTTTTCCGATACCGGTGTTGTATTGCTTTATATTTGTATGCGGTGCAAGCCTGTTCTTGAGTGCGGCTACAGTTTACTTTAGGGATATACAGCATCTTTATGGCGTATTGCTTACGATGCTTATGTATCTGACACCTATTATATATCCTTTGGAACTTTTAAAAGAGCACAAGTTTGTTTTGCGTATTGTGGAACTTAACCCTATTACGCATTATGTTGAATATTTTAGAGGATTGGTAATGTATAACCACATTCCAGGAATCAAAGAAAACCTGATTTGTGTTGGTATGTCGCTTGCTATGTTTTTTATAGGCGTGTTTGTATTTAAAAAGGCGCAGGGTAAGTTTATTCTTCACATTTAATTTGTATTAAGGAGTGTTTTGTATGAACGAAAATGCAGTTGAACTTCGAAATGTCGAAATGCACTTTAATATGAGTAAAGAAAAGCTTGAAAGTCTTAAAGAATATTTTTTAAAGCTTGCTAAACGCCAGCTTTATTTTGAAGATTTTGTAGCTGTAGATAATGTGTCTTTTGATATTAAAAAGGGTGATGTGTTTGGTATTGTGGGGCTTAATGGCTGCGGCAAGAGTACAACCCTTAAAATAATATCGGGTATTTTAGAGCCCACTAAGGGCACCGTAAAAACCTATGGCACTATTGCGCCGCTTATTGAGCTTGGCGCCGGCTTTGATATGGACCTTACCGCGCGCGAAAACATTTATCTTAACGGCTCGGTGCTTGGCTATTCTAAAAAGTTTATGGATGAAAAATTTGACGAGATAGTTGAATTTTCTGAAATGCAGGAATTTTTGGATGTGCCGATGAAGAATTACTCTTCGGGTATGGTAGCGCGTATTGGTTTTGCGATTGCTACGGTTACTACCCCCGATATACTTATTGTTGATGAGATTTTGGCTGTTGGCGACTTTTTGTTCCAGCAAAAGTGCGAAGAGCGTATAAACAAAATGATTAATGATGATACCACCGTTATTATAGTTTCACATTCTATTGATCAAATAGAACGCCTTTGTAAGCATTGCGTATGGCTTGAGAAAGGTAAAATTAAAATGATAGGTGACGCAGCAGAGGTTTGTAACGCATATAAAAATTCTCAAAGGTAGGCTTTATCAAAATGTTTGAAAAGGTACCCGTGCAAGAAAAATCATTTAAAGGTTGGCTTAAAAGACGCGCTATGCAGCTGAAAGAGCATCCTGCTCTTTTTGAGATGGCGCGCAAGCCGATTGTTGCTTTTAGAAAAATCCGCCACAAGTTAAACCGACTTGTCGGCGGCTTTACTGTGCGCTATAAGATAAGCGGTCGACGCCGCAAAAAAGAAGCGGCAACTGTTTTTGGTAAAAACATAAGGTTTAGCGTGGTTGTGCCGCTATATAACACACCTATTAAATTTTTAAAGCAAATGATTGATTCGGTGGTGAATCAGACATATCAAAATTGGCAGTTGTGCCTGGCTGACGGCAGTGACTGCGAACACGGCTATGTTGGCAAATATGTAAAAAGCATTAATGATGCAAGAATATGTTATAAAAAGCTGGATGAAAATCGCGGTATAGCTGACAACACTAATGAGTGTATTGCTATGGCTGATGGCGATTATATTGCCCTTTTTGATCACGATGATTTGCTTCATCCGTCGGCGCTTTTTGAGATGGCAAAAGCAATAGAAGATGGCGCCGATTTTGTTTATACAGATGAGGTCACATTTGTCGGCAAGCCCTCGAATATAACGATTTATAATTTTAAGCCCGACTTTTCGCCCGATACTTTGCGTTCGTATAATTATATATGTCATTTTACGGCTTTTAGCAAAGAATTGCTAAATGCGGTTGGCGGATTTAACCGAGAGTATGATGGCAGTCAGGACTATGACATCATTTTGAGACTTACCGAAAAGGCAAAAAATATTTCGCATATACCTAAAGCGCTTTATTTTTGGCGTTCGCATAAAGCATCGGTGGCATCGGATGTATCGGCAAAGCCTTATGTTATAGACAGTGCAAAGCGTGCGCTTGACGCGCATCTTAAAAGACTTGGCCTTTCGGGCGAGGTTGAGGATGCGATTGTTCCCACTACTTATAAGATACAATATGATATAGACGGGGAGCCTTTGATTTCGATAATTATACCGAACAAGGACCATACAGATGACCTTGAGAAATGCTTGAGCTCGGTATATCAAAAATCTACTTATAATAATTTTGAGGTAATTGTTGTTGAAAACAACAGTACCGAGCAAGAAACCTTTGAGTATTATAAGTTTGCAAAAGAAAAATATAACAATTTAAAGGTTATAACTTGGGAGAGTGGATTTAACTATTCTGCTATTAACAATTTTGCGGCAGAGCAGTCGAAGGGCGAGTATGTGCTTTTGCTTAATAATGATATAGAGGTTATAACTCCCGATTGGATTGAGCAGATGCTTATGTTTGCTCAGCGCAAAGACGTAGGTGCGGTTGGCGCAAAGCTTTACTATGATGACGATACGATTCAACACGCGGGCGTAATAGTTGGTCTTGGCGGTGTTGCGGGTCACTCACACAAATACTTTGCGCGTGAAAACCCAGGTTATATGGCGCGCGCAGTGATTGCTCAAAACTTAAGCGCTTGCACGGCGGCATGTTTGTTGATTAGAAAAGACGTGTATAACGAGGTTGGTGGTCTTGACGAGGGATATGCCGTGGCGTTTAATGATATTGATTTTTGTATGAAGATACGAAAAGCAGGGTATTTGATTGTGTTTACGCCGTTTGCTGAATTTTATCACTATGAATCAAAGAGCCGTGGTGACGAAGACACGCCTGAAAAAAGGGCTCGTTTTAACAGTGAAATATTTCGTTTTCAAGAGCGATGGGGAACTGAACTTAAAAAAGGTGACCCTTATTATAATCCCAACATGTCGCTCGACAGTGAAGATTTTTCGTTAAGATAATATAATGCCGCCTTTACGGGCGGCATTAAGCTTGGCATATATCGTTAAAAAAATAACAATAAAATTTATCGTGCAAAAGAAAAAATAAAAAACTTTGTCTATTTTTTAACAAACCTATTGACATGACATAACATATAGTATATAATAGTGAGCAAATTCGGGAAAACAAATCCCAATATGGAGGTTTTTTATATTATGGCAAGAGTTTATAATTTTAGTGCAGGTCCTTCGATGTTACCTGAAGATGTGCTTAAAACAGCTGCGGCAGAGATGTTAGAATACGGCAATAGCGGTCAATCTGTTATGGAGATGTCACACCGCTCAAAAGAGTATCAGGCAATATTTGATGAGGCAGAGGCAAATTTGCGTGAGATAATGAATATTCCTGATAATTATAAGGTGTTGTTCTTACAAGGCGGCGCGTCAACGCAGTTTGCGATGATTCCGCTTAATCTTATGAATAAAAACAAGAAGGCTGACTTTATTATTACGGGTCAGTGGGCTAATAAGGCCTATAAAGAGGCAGCACGCTATGGCGAAGCTCGTGCAGTTGCATCGAGCGCTGATAAGACCTATTCTTACATTCCAAAAACAACTGCGGCTGATTTTGACCCCGATGCAGACTTCGTTCATATTTGTATGAACAACACTATCTACGGTACAAAGTATAATGAATTGCCCGACACAGGTGACGTTCCGCTTATTGCCGATATTTCAAGCTGTATTTTGTCTGAGCCGATTGATGTAACAAAGTTTGGTATGCTCTATGCAGGCGCTCAAAAGAACGTTGCTCCCGCAGGTGTTACCATTGTAATTATTCGCGAAGACCTTATCGGTAACGCTATGGACATTACACCTACCATGCTTAACTACACAACACACGCTGAAAACGGCTCTATGTTTAATACACCGCCTTGTTATACAATTTATATAGCAGGCCTTACATTCAAGTGGATTAAAAAGATGGGCGGACTTGAAGCAATAAAGGAAATGAACGTTAAGAAGGCTAAAATTATTTACGATTTTCTTGATAACAGCAAGCTCTTTAAGGGAACTGTTGTTGCAGAGGACCGTTCACTTATGAACGTACCGTTTGTTACGGGTAACGATGAGCTTGACGCTAAGTTTGTAGCAGAATCTAAGGCTGCCGGATTTGTAAATCTTAAGGGTCACCGTAGCGTTGGCGGTATGAGAGCGTCAATTTATAACGCAATGCCAATTGAAGGTGTAGAAAAACTCGTTGAGTTTATGAAGAAATTTGAAGAGGAGAACACATAATGTATAAGATTAAAACCTATAACAAAATCTCTAAAATCGGTCTTCAGGTTTTTGATGACAAATATACAGTAGGTGACGAGGTAGATAATGCTGACGGCGCGATTGTTCGTTCGGCGGCTTTGCACGATACTGAATTTCCTGCATCTTTAAAGGCAATTGCTCGTGCAGGTGCAGGTACAAATAATATTCCTATTGACCGCTGCAGCGAGCAGGGTATAGTTGTGTTCAACACTCCTGGTGCTAATGCAAACGCGGTTAAGGAACTTGTTTTGGCAGGTATGTTTATATCTTCACGCCGTGTTATTCCTGCAATTGAGTGGGCAAAAACTCTTAAAGGCGAGGGTGACGCTGTTGGTAAGCTTGTTGAAAAAGGTAAGGGTGCTTTTGCAGGTCCAGAACTCAAGGGTAAAACACTCGGTATAATTGGTCTTGGTGCTATTGGTGTTATGGTGGCAAATGCCGCCAATCACCTTGGTATGACTGTATATGGATATGACCCTTATCTATCGGTCAACTCTGCTTGGAACCTTAACCACAATGCTGTTCATATCTATGATATTAACGAGATTTATAAAAAATGTGATTATATCAGCGTTCATGTGCCGCTACTAGACAGCACAAAGAATATGATTAACGCTGATGCTATCGCTATGATGAAGGATGGCGTGCGTATACTTAACTTCTCTCGCGCGGCACTTGTAAATTCCAATGATATGCTTAAAGCGCTTGAAAACGGTAAGGTAGCAGCGTATGTTACCGATTTTCCAACCGATGAAATGCTTTGCGTTGACGGTGTTATTGCAATTCCTCACTTGGGCGCATCTACACCTGAATCAGAAGATAACTGTGCTGATATGGCGGCGCGTCAGCTTGTTGACTACATTGAAAACGGTAATATTGTAAATTCTGTGAATATGCCCGCAATTTCAATGCCAAGAAGCGGTAAGCATCGTGTGTGTGTAATTCATAAAAACATTCCTAATATGCTTACAGCGATTACCGGTATTGTTGCTGAAAATAATGTTAATATTGAAAATATGCTTAACAAGTCCCGCGGTGATTATGCTTATACAATGATTGATGTAAGCGTTGACGACACTGCCGCTGTTGAAGAAAGAATTGCTGCTATTGACGGTGTAATTCGTGTTAGAGTTATTTAATTCACAATTCATAATTCACAATGCGCAATTAAGCTAAGACGAAAGCCTCTGCATAAAGCGGAGGCTTTGTTGCATATTGTAGTGATGAAATATAAAAGTGAACAATTTATCGCTTTATCGAAATAAAGTGATAATAACTAAAAGTTATGCACTTTTTTGTGCAGATATACAAAAGTGTTAAAAAACGCAAAAAACACTTTACAACTTTAGTTTGGTAAAGTATAATAGCATCATCAAATAAAACCCGAAAGGGAAAGGAGTAAATTTATTATGAAAAAAATTATTGCATTACTTATGGTAGTGGCTATGCTGTTCTGCTTTGCAGGCTGCGGTCCTAAGGATGTGGCAGACAACTCATCTGAGACTGAGGTTGTAAAGTCGGATGTAGAGTACATACAAGACAAGGGTAAATTGGTTGTTGGTATGACAGTTTACGAGCCAATGAACTACAAGGATGAAAACGACGAATGGACCGGTTTTGACACCGAGTTTGCCGAGGCTGTTGCAGAAAAGCTTGATGTAGACGTTGAATTTATTGTTATCGACTGGAATAACAAGTGGGCAACACTTGACTCAAAGAAGATTGATGTTGTATGGAATGGTATGACACTTTCTGATGAAGCAAAGGCAAACGCAAGTTGCACTAATCCTTATGTGCTTAATGCTCAGGTTGTAGTTATGAAGTCCGACAAGCTTGCCGACTATACAACCGAAGAATCCTTAAAGGATTTAAGCTTTGCTGTTGAGGCAGGTTCTGCAGGTAAAGATATTGCCGCTGAAAAAGAATACAACTTTAAAGAATATGACGCGCAAAGCGATGCAATGACAGCTATTAAGACCGGTAAGGCCGATGCATGTATCATTGATATTACAATGGCTAAGGCAATGACCGGTGAGGGCACAAGCTTTGCTGACTTGGGTGTTGGCATTTCTCTTACCGAAGAGGAATATGCAATCGCTTGCCGCAAGGGATCTGACCTTACAGCTAAGATAAACGGCTTTATGAACGATATGAAGGCTGACGGCTCACTACAGGCATTGGCTGACAAATACTCATTAACACTTGCTGAATAACTATAGGATATATTAAATAGAGGCCTATATTTAGGCCTCTATTTAATGCTGTTTGAGAGGATAATAGAATGTTTATTGAAGTAGTAATTAATTTGTTTAAAAACTTTTTAGTTACATTACAGCTTTTTGGGTTTACTTTGCTTTTTTCATTGCCGCTTGGTTTGATTATCTCGTTTGGTTCAATGAGTAGATTTAAGCCGCTGAGTTTTTTGGTTAAGGTTTTTGTGTGGATTATTCGCGGAACACCGCTGATGCTACAGCTCATTTTATTTTATTTTGGACCAGGTCTGCTGGTTAGCGCGGCAGAAGCCGGCGGAATTGATAATGCATTTATTGATTTTATGAGAACACTTAATATGGCTGATCCGCTTGTTACTGCGATAATTGCATTTTCTATCAACTACGCGTGCTATTTTTCGGAAATATTCCGTGGCGGAATACAGGGTGTTCCAAAAGGTCAGCAAGAAGCGGGCGAGGTTTTAGGTCTTACCAAGTCACAGATATTCTTTAAAATTACGCTTATGCAAATGATAAAAAGAATTGTGCCTCCCATGTCAAATGAAATTATCACGCTTGTAAAAGACACATCACTTGCGCGTACTATAACTGTATATGAAATTATATGGGCAGCTCAGGATTATATAAGAGTTGACGGTCTTTTGTGGCCGCTGTTCTTTACGGGTGTGTATTATCTCGCATTCAGCGGACTGCTGACATTGTTATTTAATTACATTGAAAAGAAATTAAGTTATTTTAAGGTTTAGGAGGATTGGTTATGCCTTTTTTGGAAATAAAGGATATTTATAAAAGCTTTGGTAAAACTGAGGTTTTAAAGGGTATAAGCTTTTCTCTGGACGAGGGTGAGGTTATATCTATAATCGGCTCTTCGGGTAGCGGTAAAACGACATTGCTTCGTTGCCTTAATTTTCTTGAAACGCCGGACAAGGGTACAATCAGTGTGGGCGATAAGCTGTTGTTTGACGGGGAAAATAAAGCCGCATTAAAGGATGAGCAAATTCGTGAAAACCGTTTGCATTTTGGTCTTGTGTTTCAGTCCTTTAACCTTTTTCCGCAGTACAGCGTTCTCGATAATGTAACCTTGGCGCCAAAGCTACTTAAAAAGGGTAGCAATGAAGAGATTGATAAAAAAGCACGCGACCTTATCGAAAAGGTTGGTCTTACCGAAAAGATAGACAGTTACCCCTGTCAGTTATCGGGCGGTCAGCAGCAGCGTGTTGCAATTGCCCGCGCGCTTGCAATGAACCCTGATATACTTTGCTTTGACGAGCCTACAAGCGCGCTTGACCCCGAGCTTACGGGTGAGGTTTTGCGCGTTATTAAGGATCTTAAAGAGTCGGGCAGCACAATGATTGTTGTGACACACGAAATGGAATTTGCTAAAAATGTGTCTGATAAGATAATTTTTATGGCTGACGGTGTTATTGAAGAAATGGGAACACCCGAGGAGATTTTTGAAAATCCCAAGAGCGAAAAGACTAAACACTTTTTGCAAAATTCATTAGAAAAAATTTAAAGGCGGTGGGGTATGAATTCTGAAAATAAAGATATAAAAGATTTGTATTCACTGATTTTGTCGCTCGAAACTGTTGAGGATTGCACCTGCTTGTTTGAGGATTTATGCACAGCAAAAGAGCTTGAGCAAATGGCACAGCGCGTAAAGGCGGCAAAGTTTTTGCTTGAGGGCAAAACCTATAATCAGGTGATGGAGTTGTGCGAGATTTCTTCGGCAACACTTAGTCGAGTATCGCGTTGTGTGCAATACGGCAATGGCTATAAAAAGTTTTTAAAATTAGACTGAATTTAACGGTGGTTAGTCAATTTGATTTAACCACCGTTATTTTTTGCAGAAACTTGTCAAAATAAATAAAAATACTTGACAAATATTAATAATTAATGTATATTTAATATAATAATAGTGAGGCAGTATGGAGTTTTAATGCAGCAAGATTTTTCTGATAACCAATTGGTAGAGCTTATAAACCGCGGTGAATATAAATATTTGCAACTGCTTATTAACCGCTATATGCCGTTAGTAATTAGTGTGGCATCGGGCTACAATGCAAGCGGTTTTGATACTGAGGATTTTATACAAGAGGGTATTTTGGCAATTTTTTCTGCTGTTAAGACCTATAATCCGGAGAAGGCATCGTTTAAGACCTTTGTTGCTTTGTGCATAAACAGGGCGATGTCTTCGGCTTTGGTGCGTGTTTCGGGCGCGGCAAAGCACATACCTGACAGTTTGATTACACCTATTGACGATGTGCAGCTGACCGATGTAAGCAGTCCTGAGAGCATATTGATTGAAAAAGAGAGTTTTGACGATTTAGAGCACACTATAAAGCAAGACTTGTCTGACTTTGAGTATCAAGTGTTGTGTGAGTTTTTGTCGGGTAAAAGTTATGCTGAAATTGCCGATTCGCTGGGTGTTGCGTCAAAATCGGTCGACAATGCGCTGCGGCGTATTCGTTCAAAAATTAAAAGGTAGTTTAAAACGGCTTTGCCGTTTATATATGCCCAAGTAGTTTAAGTAAGCAGAGCGTTGTGTTTCACAAAGATGGCGGTGCGATTCCGTCCGGGGCTAAATAACCAATCAAGAGAGGTAAAAAAGATGTTTGAAGACAAGACCCTAGTTTGCAAAGAATGCGGAGAAGAGTTCGTATTTACTGCAAGAGAGCAGGAATTTTATGCAGAGAAAGGTTTCGAAAACGAGCCGCAGAGATGCAAACCCTGCCGCGACAAGCGTAAAAATGCAGGAAGGGCACCCCGTGAAATGCACGAAGCAGTATGCGCAGCATGTGGTGGCACAGCACGCGTACCGTTTGTTCCGCGTGACGATCGTCCTGTTTATTGCAGCGAATGCTTTGCAAAAATGAAGGAAGAAGAAACAGCAGCAGAGGCTGAATAATCTGATAATTTTAAGCCATGCCTTTGGGTATGGCTTTTAATTTTGTGACAAATTATTCACATTTTCTTAATACTATTACCTAATTATTGTTTTATTATATTAATAGATAATTTTTCACTTTCTTGTTTTGGAGGGGAATTTATGGATAACAAAAAGATACTCATTGTTGATGACGATGAGAATATATGCGAACTGTTGCGACTTTATCTTGAAAAAGACGGTTTTGCTACATTGGTAGCCCACGACGGCGGGCAGGCGTTATCAGCCGCGCAGATAAATAAGCCCGACCTTATATTACTTGATATAATGATGCCCGTGCTTGACGGTTGGCAGGTTTGCAGAGAAATAAGAAAAACCTCTAATGTGCCGATAATTATGCTCACAGCAAAGGGCGAAACCTTTGATAAGGTTTTGGGACTTGAGCTTGGCGCTGATGATTATATCACCAAGCCTTTTGACTCAAAAGAGGTGGTAGCGCGCATCAAAGCGGTGCTTCGCCGCACAAGCGAGAACGATAAGGCTGATAGCGTGCATGAAGTGCGTTATGACAAGCTGCGTATTAATATTACAAACTATGAGCTTGAGGTAAACGGCGAGCAAATTGACACACCGCCTAAAGAATTAGAGCTTGTGTATCATCTCGCAAGCAATCCAAACCGTGTTTATACGCGCGACCAATTACTTGACGAGGTGTGGGGATTTGATTATTACGGTGATTCCCGCACGGTTGATGTTCATATTAAGCGTCTTCGTGAAAAGCTTGAGGGAATATCAGACAAATGGTCGCTTAAAACGGTTTGGGGCGTTGGCTATAAGTTTGAGGTAAAATAAAAATGCGTCAAAAACTATTTAAAAAACAGTTTGGTGCTATTGCGCTGATAGTTTTTTTAAGTCTTTCTTCTATACTTGTTATTCTGACATTTATGTATAACAATTATCTCGCAGAAGAAAAATATAAAACGCTTCAAAAATCTTGTGAATCTATATACGGCTTTATTGAAAACGAAACACAAAACCAAGAAGACGGTTATAACGAATATGCGCTGTATTATATTATGAGTAATTTGGCAACTGTTTCTGAATGTGATATCTTTGTTACCGATCAAAACGGCATTATAAAGGTTTGCGGTTGTGCTGAATGGGGCACCGATAACGATTGTCAACATTCGGGCACGCAAATTGCCACCGAGGCTATTGATTCGGTAGTACTAAACAACCGTAACGCTGTCAGCACGCTTGATTTTTATAGCAGTCCGCACTACGCAGAGGCTAAGGTTATTGAAATTGACGGTGCCCAGGCGGGTTATGTTGTTGCAACTGACTCAATAGATGAAGCCAGAAATCTTATGAAGAGAATAGCTCACATATATGTTTTATCGGCGATAGTGCCGCTAATGTTAATGTTTGTGGCGTTTTCTGTAATGACCTACCGCCTTACAAAACCGCTTCGCCTTATGTCAGATGCGGCGCGCGCTATGTCAAAGGGTGATTTTTCGCGGCGTATTCCTGTAACGCGTGACGATGAAATAGGTCAGCTTGCGGTATCCTTTAACCAGATGACTAATTCGTTGGCAAGACTTGAAGAGGTAAGAAAAAGCTTTATTGCAAATGTTTCGCACGAGTTGAGAACACCGATGACCACAATAGGCGGCTTTATTGACGGAATAATTGACGGCACTATACCGCACGATAAGCAGCAGTATTATCTTAATATTGTTCACGATGAGATAAAGCGTTTGTCACGAATGGTGGAATCAATGCTCAGCATTTCAAGGCTTGAATCAAAAGAGGCCGAACTTAAATATGAAGCCTTTGATTTTAAAGAACAGTTACTACAGGTTGTTATAAATCAAGAGCGGCGTATTGAACAAAAAAGCATTAACATATCGGGTCTTGATGCTCTGCCGTCTATTATTGTAAATGCCGATAAGGATTTAATATACAGAGTGATATATAATCTTGTTGATAATGCAATTAAATTTACCAACGAGGGTGGAAAAATTGCATTTGATATGAAATGTGATGCTCAAAAGCTTACCTTCAAAATAGAAAATACCGGTCGCGGCATACCGCAAAATGAACTGCCGTATGTGTTTGAAAGATTTTATAAGGTTGATAAATCGCGTTCGACAAACAAAGAAAGCACCGGACTTGGACTTTATATTGTTAAGACAATTATCAAAAACCACGGCGGCGTTATTTCGGTTTCAAGTGTTGAAAACCAATTTGCCGCATTCGAGTTTACAATACCCATAAATAAATAGGAGATAAAGTATGGACGATTTTAATCAGAATTTTAATAACGAGGGCACAGAAAATGTTGAGGATATAAACAACATATCCGAAGCAAATGAGCCGCAGGCTGTAAGTGAAGAAACAACAGATAATAATGTTGTAAGTGAGGACATCCCCGTATGGAACAAGGTTGAATATACCCCTGCGGGAAAGATTGAAGACTATAAGCCGATGGGACGCGGACTCAAAGTTTTTTGCGTTGTTATGGCGGCGGTTGTGGCGCTTACAGCAGCAACTGCAGCGGGATATTTTATGGGTAGAGGCAGTGTGGCGCGCAGCTATATAGGCAGCAAGGTTGAGGTTGACCTTGCGGCAAAGCCCACCAATAAGGATCAAAGCACACCGGCGCAGGTTTATCAGGCGGTTAATGAGTCGATTGTTGGTATCAGGGTTTATAATGAGGCCGGTAAGGTAAGTGACGCATCGGGCGTTATTTATTCTAAGGACGGTTATATTGTAACCAATGACCACATCTATTCTGAAATAGGCGCCGCTAAATTTAAGGTGTTTACATTTGACGGCACCGAATATGACGCGGTTTATGTTGCGGGTGATACGGTGAGCGACCTTGCCGTTTTAAAGATTGAAAACGGCAAAGGCTTTAAGGTGGCAGAGTTTGGCGACTCACAGCAGCTTATAAACGGTGAGTCGGTTGTGGCTATTGGCAGACCTAATGACGCTACCGATAATTCGTCTATTACGAGTGGCTTGATTTCACTTACACGACGCAGAGTAAAGACAACATCAAGCTATACTGCAAGTCTTATACAAACCGATAGCGCAATAAACCCAGGCTCTTCTGGCGGCGCGCTTGTTAATATGTACGGTCAGGTTGTTGGCATTACCTCGTCAAAGCTTGCAGGCGTAGAGTATGACGCTATCGGCTTTGCAATACCTACCAAAACAATGAAACGTGTTGTAGAGCAGCTGATTGCTCACGGTCAGGTGAAGGACCGCGCAAAGCTTGGCATAACCTATACTGAGGTTAACTCTGTAACCGCCGAGATTGAAAATTATGACGCTGTAGGCCTGCTTGTAGTATCGGTAGGCGAAGACAGCGACATCTATGGCAAGGTAGGCGAGGGTGATTTTATTACCCATGTAAACGGTATTGAGATTACAAATGACGATATTGTACTTGACATAATTGAGGACTGTAAGGCAGGTGATACAATATCACTTACAGTATTGCTTAAAAACGGCAATGAGGCTGATTTTGATGTTAAGCTTCGCGCAAATATAAGTGAGTCAAGTTATTCAACGGTTATTGGCGACCGCGAGGAGCCAAAAGAAAACACCGAATCGGACGGCGGAATTTTCGATTTTCCGTTTGGGGAATAAGCGGAGGATTGCCGCGCCAACATGGTTGGCTCGCGATTACAGGGTTAAAAGGGGACAGTTGCATTTTTGCAGCTGTCTTTTTTTGTTTTTAAATTTAAAAATTACCTATACTATTTTATATGGTATACGGGAAAATTAAAAACAGATTGGAGGCGAAAAAATGAAAAAATTCATAAAAATATTATTTGCAATTTTGCTTGTATTTTGCAGTTATGTTTTTACCTCAATATATATAATGAGCGGCGATGTGGCGCAAAGCTATAAGGTAAATCGCGGCGAGGAGCTGCAAATGGATACCTTTATGCCGGTAACCGCTGTTTATAACGGTGTAAAAATGTCGCAGGGCGTATATACACGTCAAGTTGGTGACAGCTTTGAGGTTGACCTTAAAATATTTGGCGTTATACCGTTTTCTACCGTCAATGTTGAGATAGTAGATGATATGTATGTGCAGGTTTTGGGCAATCCTTTTGGTATGAAAATATATACCGACGGCGTTCTTGTGATTGAAAGCACCGATATTGTTACCGGAAGCGGCAAAGCCAACCCTGCGGCTGCGGCGGGAATAAGGGTGGGGGATTACATTAAAAGTGTTAACGGAGAACAGGTGACCTGTAATGAGGACCTACTGCAAATGGTGACACAATCGGACGGCGGCGCTATGAGCTTTGAGGTGATGCGCGACGGCAAAAGCTTTTCTTGCAAAGTAAAGCCCGTAATTGATAAGGAAAGCGGACTTTATCGCATTGGTATTTGGGTGCGCGACAGCTCAGCAGGCATTGGCACACTTACCTTTTATAGTCCGTCAACCGATGTGGTGTGCGGCTTGGGCCACGGCATTTGTGATTCCGACACCGAAATCTTGCTTGAGGTGGAGCAGGGCGAGCTTGTAGAAGCTGATATAGTTGAGGTGGAAAAAGGCAGCGCGGGTAACCCCGGCGCGCTTAAAGGAAAATTGACATACGACAGCATTGCCGACATTTCACTCAATTGCGAAGCGGGTGTATACGGAATTGTAAGGCAAACTATAAACGCGACTAATCTTACTGAGGTGGCATTAAAACAAGAGGTTTATGACGGTAAGGCGCAGATACTTTGCACAGTAAACGGCGACACACCAAAGCTTTATAGCTGTGAAATAAAAAGAACGGGTAACAAAACTGCAAAAACGCAAAATCTTATTGTAACGGTGACCGACAAAGAGCTTATCAACGCTACGGGCGGCATAGTGCAGGGTATGTCGGGTAGCCCCATTATCCAAAACGGCAAGCTTGTTGGTGCAGTCACACACGTGTTGGTGGACGACCCAACCAAGGGTTACGCTATATTTGCGGAGAATATGTTAGAGACAGCACAAAGTGTAGCTGAAAGCAACAAGTTAAAAGATGCATCATAAAAAAAAACAAGAGCCACTTGTGATAAGTGGCTCTTGTTGCGTATTTGTATAATAAATAAAGTTTATACCGATTTCTGTTGTATCAGTATGGAAGATTTGTCGGTTGGGTCGAAATGATCTGTACCGGAAATGTGCAAACCGGTATCAATTATAAAATCTTTTGGAAGGGAGCGTGGTGGATACCCTGTAACTTTTTTAAATACACGGTTGAAATTTCGTATGGTCGAAAAACCGCATTCCTGTGAAACGGATGTTATGGTGGTATTATTGCGCAGCAGCATAATAGCATTTTCTATCCTAATGATATTTAAATATTCCGAAAAACTCATTCCGGTAAGCATTTTAAAAGTTTTTGAAAAGTGCGATGCACTATATCCGGAATAGTGAACAGCTTCTTTAAAAGTGATGAACGAGAAATCCGTATTTATTTTTGTAATCAGTGTTTTGTGTAAATTTACTTTTTCCTTGCGCTCTGCAATTTGGCAATGGCTGAAAATATCAATAATCAAACCTCTTGCATAGTTTTCAAGTGCTTCGCGGTAGAATGGCTCTTTTTGTGAGAGCTTTTCTTCTATATTATCAAAAATTTTCTTTACGGGGATATGGTTTGGGAGCTTTGGAGAGTCTACGGCATATTTGTCAGTTATATCTGCAACAAGATTTTTGTCTAAAATAGCAATATCTATTTGTGAATTCGATTCGCTGATAATATAGTGCAATTCTTCACCCGAACAGAAAAAACAGTCATCCTTCGTCGCCTCAAAGCAAAAATTGCCGATTTTGATCTTTGCGCTACCTTCAACAATTCTTATAATCTCACACTCAAAATGCCAATGCAATACATTGACGAGATTTCGATACCGTCCAAGCCATATTTTTTCGCCTTCTGCGAAATGACGCTTTTCATAATTTCCAAGCATAATTCCAAAAACCTCTGATATTTTTGTTTTATAATATCATAAATCACAATAAATGTCTATAAGTAAATATTATATTTCTTGAAATTATTGATTCGACAACATATACTTAAGTCAAACAAATATCAGGAGGTTTTTTTATGTCCTTTAAATAGCGTTTATTGGTGCAGGTAGCATAGGTTTCACAAGGGGTCTTCTTGCTGATATATTAACCGTACCCGAATTCAGTAATATTGAGGTAGCGTTTACCGATATAAATCCCGATAATCTTAGAATGGTAACTGAACTTTGTCAGAGGGATATTTACGAAAATGGGTTAAATATTAAAATTCACTCCACTTTAAACAGACGTGAAGCCTTTAAGAATGCAAAATATGTTATCAATTGTGTGCGTATAGGTATGCTTGAAGCCTTTGCGACCGATGTAGAAATCCCACTTAAATACGGCATTGACCAATGTGTTGGTGATACTCTTTGTATTGGCGGTATTATGTACGGCCAAAGAGGAATTAATGCAATGCTTGAATTCTGTAAGGATATACGCGAGGTTGCTTTGCCCGGATGTATTCTTCTTAACTATTCAAATCCCAATGCAATGGTAACCTGGGCTTGTAATAAGTACGGTAAGGTTCCCACCTACGGACTTTGCCACGGTGTTCAGCACGGTCATGAACAAATTGCAAAAGCTCTTGGCAGAGATAAAAAAGAGGTTGATTATATTTGTGCAGGTCTTAATCACCAAACTTGGTATATAAGCGTAAAAACCGATGGTGTTGAGAGAACGGGCGAACTTTATGAGTTTATGAAAAAGGCGGATTTTGCAGAGAATGAAAATATCCGTCTTGATGTTATGAAAAACTTTGGCTATTATTCTACCGAGTCTAACGGGCACCTTTCTGAATATCTTATGTGGTACAGAAAACGCCCTGAAGAGATGAAAAAATGGATAAATTATAGCAGTTGGATTCAAGGCGAAACAACAGGATATCTTCGTGTTTGCACAGAAAGTCGAAACTGGTTTGAAACAGATTTCCCTAATTGGCTTAAAGAACCTGCAAAAGAATTTATACCCGAAAAGCGCTCCGTTGAACACGGAAGCTATATTATCGAAGGCCTTGAAACCGGCAGAGCATACAGAGGTCATTTCAATGTTATGAATAACGGCACAATTACAAATCTTCCTGATGAATGTGTTGTTGAAGTACCTTGCTATGTAGATTTTAACGGCATATCAATACCAAAGGTGGGCGATTTACCACTTGGTTGTGCAGCTATCTGTTCTCAAAGTGTATGGGTGCAAAAACTTGCTGTTGAAGCGTCAGTAAGCGCCGATATAAATCTTCTTTATCAGGCGGCAATGATGGATCCTCTTACAGGTGCGGTGTGTACACCCGATGAAATAAAACAAATGGTTGATGAAATGCTTGTTGCGGGTGAAGAGTGGCTGCCTCAGTATGCTTCGGAAATTGAAAAGGCAAAGAAAAGACTTGAAAATAAGTCTGTGCCCTATCGCCCCACAAAAGGTTTTACTCTTAAAACAAAAACTGTGGAAGAAATGGTACAGGAAAAAGAAAAATACAGAGCTATGGCAAATACCGCCGCAAAGGAATCCGTGGAGTAAGCATAGTAACATTTAATTATATTAACAAAAAACTGCTTTCTCTATGAGGGCAGTTTTTATATCAGTATTTAAAAAGTTGCATTTGAGTAAAACATAAAAAAAGGAGTGACCTTATGTCATATTTAGGGATAGAATTTGGTTCTACAAGAATTAAAGCGGTATTAATAGACGAAGGTTTTAATGTTATTTCTTCGGGGGGTTATACTTGGAAGTCAAGCTACCAAAACGGCATTTGGACCTACGATTTAAAAGAAGCTTTAAAGGGCTTAAAAATCGCACTTTCAGCTATAAAAGATACTAAAAGCATACAATCGGTTGGTATATCGGGTATGATGCACGGTTATCTCGCCTTTGATAAAGATTGGAACCTACTTACTCCTTTCAGAACCTGGCAAAACACTATAACCGCTGAGTCGGCAGAACAATTAACTGAACTTTTTGATTTTAACGTACCACAAAGATGGAGCATCGCTCATTTGTATCAGGCTATATTAAACGAAGAAGAGCATATCGGCAAAATCACCCATATAACAACCCTTGCGGGGTACATTCACTATATGCTTACAGGGGTAAATGCAGTAGGAATAGGTGAAGCTTCGGGCATTTTTCCTATTGATAGCGAAAATCTTTGCTATAATGCGGAAATGTTAAGTAAATTCAACACTTTAATATCAAAATTTGGTCTGACATTTACAGCAGAATCTGTTTTACCAAAGGTAATGGTAGCAGGACAAAACGCGGGTAATTTAACCGAAAAAGGTGCAATGCTAACAGACAATATGCTTGATGTTGGTGTTCCTTTTGCACCACCCGAGGGTGATGCAGGTACAGGTATGGTTGCAACAAATGCAGTTTCCCAAAAAACGGGAAACATCTCTGCAGGTACATCAATTTTTTTAATGGCGGTGCTTGAAAGGCCACTCAGAAATGTTTACCCCGAAATTGATATAGTAACCACTCCCGCAGGTAAAGATGTTGCTATGGTGCATTGTAATAACTGCACCAATGACAGCAACGCTTGGATTTCTGTGCTAAACGAAGCCGCAAATTTATTCGGTGCGGAGCCTGATATGGGTGATTTATATACAAAGCTCTACAAGAAATCACTTGAAGGTGAAGCAGATTGCGGCGGTCTTCTTGTTTGCAACTATATGGCGGGTGAAGGCATAACAAATCTCAATTCTGGCATACCCTTGGTTATGCGAAAACAAGGTAGTAACTTTACCCTTGCAAATCTTTTGCGTGCAACCCTCTATTCAGCAATATCCACCCTTAAAATTGGTATGGACATTTTAGAAAAAGAAGACGTTAAGGTAGATTGTTATATAGGTCACGGCGGATTTTTCAAAACTGAGGGAGTAGGTCAAAAATATATGGCTTCCGCGTTAAATACCCCGGTTACTTGTATGAAAACGGCAGGTGAAGGCGGACCCTATGGAATGGCTATTTTAGCAGCGTTTTTATTTAGCCAAAATAAAAATCTTGAAGATTTTTTACAACTAGAAGTTTTTAACAATTCAGAAAAAATAACCGAGCATCCCGAAAACGATTTAGTACAAGGCTTTAAAAAATATATTGAAGATTATAAAAAATTATTAGCGGTTGAGCAAAGTGCAATCGAAATGTTTTAAAGGAGAAAAGTTATGAAATACAATTTTTGGCTTGTTGTAGGTTCGCAGTTTTTGTATGGTGAAGAGGTTTTAAATACGGTTGAGGAAAGGGCTAAAGAAATGGCTGAAAAATTAAGCAGAAAGCTTCCTTATCCGCTTATCTATAAGGTCACAGCCAAAACAAATAAAGAAATAGCCGATGTTGTTAAAGAGGCAAATTATAATGATACCTGTGCCGGTATTATAACTTGGTGTCACACCTTCAGCCCCTCAAAAATGTGGATAAATGGGCTTAATAGTCTGCAAAAGCCATACTGCCATTTTGCCACACAGTATAACCGTGAAATACCCAATATGGAAATTGATATGGATTTTATGAATCTTAATCAGGCGGCGCACGGGGACCGCGAGCATGGATTTATTGCTACAAGGCTTGGGATTCCCCGAAAGGTTATTGCGGGTTATTGGCAGGATGAAAAGCCTCAAAAGCGTATTGCTGATTGGATGAAGGCGGCGGTAGGTGTTATGGTTTCTAAATCAATAAAGGTAATGCGCTTTGGTGATAATATGCGTGAGGTTGCCGTTACCGAGGGCGATAAGGTTGAAGTTCAGGCTAAACTCGGTTGGCAGGTAAACACCTGGGCGGTAGGTGACCTTGTGAAGGAAATGAATGACGTTACAAGAGAAGAAATTGATCGCTTAATGGAAGAATATGCCGAAAAATACAAATTTGCAACCGATAATATAGAAGCTGTTCGCTATCAGGCAAAAGAGGAAATTGCCATTAAAAAAATGCTGGACAAGGAGGGCTGTATGGCATTCACCAACACCTTCCAAGACTTGTACGGTATGGAGCAGTTGCCCGGTCTTGCATCACAGCATTTGATGGCGCAAGGCTATGGCTACGGAGGCGAGGGCGACTGGAAGGTTGCTGCCATGACCGCCATTATGAAAGCAATGGGGGAAAAAGGCAACGGAGCCTCTGCGTTTATGGAGGATTATACATATCACTTGGCAGAAGGCAACGAATATTCTCTGGGCGCACATATGTTAGAGGTTTGCCCAAGCCTTGCTGCTGAGGATAAAAAACCGAGAATTGAAACCCATCATCTTGGTATCGGTATGAATGAAAAAGACCCTGCACGCCTTGTGTTTGAAGGCAAGGCAGGTGATGCGATTGTTGTATCCCTCGTTGATATGGGCGGTCGCTTGCGCCTTATCTGTCAGGACATTGTTTGTGTCAAACCCATTATGCCTATGCCGAACTTACCCGTTGCCCGTGTTATGTGGAGAGCAATGCCGAATCTTACCGATGGTGTGGAGTGCTGGATTACTGCAGGTGGCGCTCACCACACAGTTCTTTCCTATGATGTAACGGCAGAGCAGATGAAAGACTGGGCACGAATGATGGATATAGAATTTGTGCATATCACAAAAGATACTACAGTTGAGTCATTAGAAAAGGAACTGTTTTTAAACGATTTAGCTTGGAAATTAAAGTAGGTGAAAATATGCTTGAAGATTTAAAACAAAAGGTTTTAAAAGCTAACCTTGACCTAGTAAAATACGGTCTTGTAACCTTTACCTGGGGTAATGTTTCGGGTATTGATAGAGAGAAGGGGCTCATTGTTATCAAACCGAGCGGCGTTGAATATGATACGATGGATACTGATGATATGGTAGTGGTCGATCTTTATGGAAATATTGTAGAAGGAAAATGGAAACCGTCTTCTGATACACCTACCCATTTGGTACTATATAAGGCTTTTAAAAATATTGGAGGTATCGTTCATACCCATTCCCGCAACGCAACCGCCTGGGCACAAGCAGGCAGAGGCATACCCGTATATGGTACTACTCACGGAGATTATTTTTACGGTGAGATACCCTGCACTAGGAAGATGACACTGCAAGAAATAGCCGGCGAATATGAAAAAGAAACTGGCAACGTAATCATTGAAACTTTTAAATACAAATCTTCTGATGATATCCCTGCAGTTTTGGTTCACTCCCATGGACCGCTTGTATGGGGAACGGACGCTGATAATGCCGTGCATAATGCCGTTGTATTGGAAGAACTGGCCTTTATGGCATATCAAACCGAAACCTTGAATCCAAACGTCAATATGATGCAACAGGAACTGTTGGATAAACACTATCTGCGAAAACACGGCAAAAACGCTTATTACGGACAAAATAAATTTTAAAACCATTTTATTGTTAGCGGATTTTTAACAAAATGTTGTTACTATCCTTGTTGTTGTGGTAATTGCCTATAATTTTTTGTTGGTCCTAATATAACACATACCATAAAAAGTTAATTTCCTATAACACAAAAAAATCGTACTTATTTGGTGCGATTTCTTTGCGTATAAAGGAGAATTTAAAAATTATCGATATAAAAAAGATGTTGGTCCTATATTGACACACTCGTGTCGGGAGGTCCTATTTTACAAGACGGTAAGCTTGTCGGCGCGCTGACTCACGTGCTTGTATCAGACAGCCTTACAGGTTATGGCATTTATGCCGAGAATATGCTGGAGATAGCAAACAATGTAGGGAACGACCTGCGTGTCGTTCCTCAAAAGCAAGCATCGTGATAATGCGCAATGCACAATTCATAATTCATAATGCACAATTAAAGGACAAGGAAGAGTCTCGGCTCGCAATGAAAAAAGCGACGGAAGGTTTTAAATTTTAAAACCTTCCGTTTTTAAATTCGTTTCGGTATGCGGTGGGGGAAATACCTACTATCTTTTTAAACTGTCTTATAAAATGAGTGGTGTTTTGGTAGCCGAGGTTTGCGGCGATTTCACCTATTGGAATGTTTTGAAAACGCAACGTGTTTTTTGCGCTATCAATTTTTGCTTTTATTAAATCGGCTGTGGGTGTAATACCGTATATTTTTTTATAAAGCAGGTAAAAATGTGACTCGCTAAGCCCCATATGCTTTGCCATTTTAGATACTGTCCAATTGTGGTTTAGATGTGAAAAAACCTCACCACGTAAATAGCGAAAGCCTTCAACATATTCTGTATTCATAGGCTCACATTTTGTGTTTGCAATATCGCGGTCAAGCTTTACAAACAACTCTTTTACTTTAGAGTCATAGATAAAATTACGGTTGATTTTATCACCAAAAAATTCATTTTCTAATTCGGCAACCGTTTCAGTAATTATATTATAAGTTTTAGGGTAATAAATTTCATCAAATTTAAAGTTGTTGAGTGTAAGTATGTCAAAATCACCAATGAAATGAAACCAGTCGTGAATTAGCGGCTCATAGCTTTTATAGTATTGCGGCGTTCCCGGTTTATAAAGAATTATCGCATGTGGCTCGGTAATAACCTTTTGACCGTTAATTTTGATTTCTACACTGTTATAAAAATGTATAAATGTATATTCTCGGTGTCCGTTTGGTCTATCAATAACAAAGCCTTGGCTTTCGGGGAAAGCGTGACGGACGGAAGTAATTTTTAACATAATATCACCGCTTATACTTTACTTTAAAAAAGAGAATATGTCAACATATTTATAGAATATGTGATTTACTGTTTTTTGAAATTTTGATACTATAAATATAAGGAGTGATAATAAATGATTTATAGAACTGAGCATCCAAAGCCGCAATTTATGCGCGAAAATTGGCTCAATTTAAACGGTGAGTGGCAGTTTGAGATTGATAACTCAAACAGCGGCGAAGAGCGAAAGTTATTTAACGATACTCAAGATTTTTCTTTAAAAATCAATGTACCGTTTTGCCCTGAAAGCAAGCTTTCGGGCGTAGAAAATGTTGATTTTATGAATTCGGTATGGTACAAAAGAGAATTCGAAATCACCGAAAAACAACTTGAAGGTCGTATTGTTTTGCATTTTGGCGCAGTTGATTACGAGGCGACAGTTTATATAAACGGTAAAAAATGCGGCTCACATAAGGGCGGATACATTTCGTTTAGCTTTGATATAACCGACTATGCTGTGTTGGGTAAAAACACTGTTACAGTTCACGCTGAGGACGATACTCGCAGCCGTATGATACCAAGCGGTAAGCAAAGCGAAAAATACTCATCTTGGGGTTGCTGTTATACGCGCACAACGGGTATATGGCAGACTGTGTGGCTTGAATTTGTGCCAGAGGCTCATATTAAGTCGGTTAAATATATAACCGATATTAATAATGCTACTGTGAATATTAACGCTGTTCTTTGCGGTAGTGGTACCTTTATTGCCGAGGCGTTTTATGATGGCGTGTCGATGGGTAAAGCACAGACTGTATCAGGCGGTGGTAATGTAAATATCACTATTAACCTTGACGAAAAACACTTGTGGGAGGTAGGCAACGGCCGACTTTATGATTTGGTGCTAACATTTGGCGAAGACAGGGTGCAAAGTTATTTTGGACTGCGTGATATACGTCTTGACGGCAAGAGGTTTTTAATAAACGGTAAATCGGTGTTTCAGCGCCTTGTGCTTGACCAAGGCTTTTATCCTGACGGAATATATACAGCGCCAAGCGACCAAGAGCTTCGCGCAGATATTGGGCGTTCACAGGTACTTGGCTTTAACGGTGCGAGACTGCACGAAAAGGTTTTTGAAGAGCGTTTTCTTTATCACTGTGATAAGCTTGGATATATTGTTTGGGGCGAATACCCTAACTGGGGACTTGACCACTCTTATGCCGATAGTATATACGCTATTTTGCCCGAATGGTTAGAAGAAATTGACAGAGATTTTAATCATCCGTCAATTATTGGTTGGTGCCCACTTAACGAAACCTGGGACCAAAACGGCAGAAAGCAGTATGATGATATGTTGGCATTGGTTTACAAGGCCACAAAGGCTGCTGACCCAACACGCCCTTGCATTGATACAAGCGGCAACTATCACGTTGTGACCGATATATATGACCTTCATGACTATGAGCAAAATCCCGATGTTTTTGCTTCTCACTACGAGCCGCTTGGAAACAGTAATGTGTTTGACTTTTTCTCTGCTTTTAAAGACCGTCAGCGCTATGACGGAAAGATGCCGTTTTTTGTTAGTGAATATGGCGGCATAGGTTGGAGTGTAAATGAGGGTTGGAGCTACGGCAATGCGCCAAAGAGCGCGGAAGAATTTATCGAGCGATTTAAAGGTCTTACAGATGCTTTGCTTGATAACGAGAATATGTTTGGCTTTTGCTATACACAGCTTACCGATGTTGAGCAAGAGCAGAACGGACTTTACACATATGATAGAAAACCGAAATTTGATACCGAAATATTCAAAAATATTCTTTCACGCAAAGCGGCTATTGAGGATTAAGGAGTCCACTTATGAAAGCGAAAATAATCGTTAATAAAAATTTTGCGGTAGGCGAAATAGATAAACGAATCTATGGTTCTTTTGTAGAGCATTTGGGCAGATGTGTGTATGGAGGAATTTATGAGCCGACTCACAAAACAGCCAATGATTTTGGATTTAGAGAAGATGTACTTGAGCTTGTAAAGCAAATTGATGTGCCTATCGTAAGATACCCAGGCGGTAATTTTGTGTCGGGCTATAATTGGGAGGACGGCATCGGTGACAAGACAAAAAGACCGCAAAAAAAGGATTTAGCATGGAAGTCGATTGAAACCAACCAGATTGGTATTGACGAATTTCAACAGTGGGTGCGTCAGGCTAATACCACAATAAATATGGCAGTTAACCTTGGCACACGTGAAGCAAAAGAGGCTCAAAATCTGGTTGAATACTGCAACGCCGGCACTGATACATATTATGCCAATTTAAGAAAGCAAAACGGTTTTGAAAAACCGTTTGCTATTAAGACCTGGTGCCTTGGAAACGAGATGGACGGCGATTGGCAGATAGGTCATAAAACCGCCGACGAGTACGGTCGTATTGCTAATGAAGCGGCAAAACTTATGAAATTGGTGGACCCAAAAATTGAACTGGTGGTTTGCGGTAGTTCAGTTTGTGAACTTGAAACCTTTGGCGAATGGGAGCTTACCGTGCTTGACCACACATACGATAACGTGGATTATATTTCACTGCATCAATATTATGGCAACCAAAGCAATAACACCGCCGATTTTTTAGGCAGGTCGGTTCATTTAGATGCGTTTATTAAGTCGGTTGTTGCTATGTGCGACACTGTTAAAGCAAAAAAACGTTCTAAAAAACAAATTAATCTTGCTCTTGACGAGTGGAATGTCTGGTACCATAGTCACGGCGCAAAGATTGAAGATTGGCAAATCGCGCCACCACTGCTTGAAGATATTTATAATTTAGAGGATGCGTTGCTTGTAGGCTGTATGTTAATGACACTGCAGAATAACTGTGATAGGGTAAAAATTGCGTGTCTTGCACAGCTTGTAAACGTTATAGCACCTATTATGACCGAAAATGATGGGGCAGCTTGGGCACAAACTATATTTTACCCTTATATGTATGCATCACGCTTTGGCAGGGGTAGGGCTTTAAAAACAGTAACTGAATGCGAAAATTATACGACAACCGATAAATTCACCGTTCCGTATGTTGAAAGCTCGGTTATAGTAAACGAAGAAAAGCGTCAGATTGTTGTTTTTGCAGTAAACCGTTCTTTAGATGAGGATATGGAATTATCGTTTGATTTAGGCGGTTTTGATACGGCGGTTATGAAAGAACATATTGAGTTATACTGCGATGACCTTAAAACCGTTAATACTAAAGAATGTCAAAATGTTGCGCCAAAATCGAAAGAAATTAATGTACAGAAATCTGCATATCAGCAGGTGACACTTAATAAACATTCATGGAATATGATTAGGTTTGGGTATTAAGAAATGCACAATTCATAAGGCATAATGCACAATTAAGGTTTGCTTCGCACGAATATTAAATAATCCCTCAAGTTCAAACGAACTCGAGGGATTTATATATTTGTATTGGTGTGTTTTTCGGGTTATTATTTATATACTCTAAGCCAGTCGACTTCCATAGATTGTGGTAGGTCTTTGTCATCAACTTCGCCCCAAAAAGCGCCGCTGCCTTCGGGTCCGAGGTAGCAGGTGTAAAGAATGTAAGCGGGGAATACGTTTTCAACAGGCTCAATCTTATCATTAACCTTTACAAGTGTGCCGTTTACGTAGTAGTAAAGCGCATACTCATTCCAAACACAAGCGTATTCCTGATATTCACCATCTTTATAACCCGGAATAGTGTAATCCATACCAAGTGAGCTTTTGGTAATAGGCTGTGTTTTTGGGTCCCAGCCGGGTTCCCAATAATGCTCGGTATGGGCGCTGCCACGGGTTGCGGGGTAGTGGAAAATTTCCATAATATCTATTTCGCTGCAGCCATGGAATTCATCGCCTGTATCGGTACGTTTAAAGAAATAATCTTCGCGATATCTGCCCTGTGGCATTAGCCAAAAGGCCGAGAAAATACCGGTTGGTGTAGCAGGTACTCTCATACGGGTGCTGAAGCAACCGTATTTTTGAGAAAATTTATCTTTTGTGCTTACACCTGCATCGGAATGATAACATTCAACACCGTTATGAACGATAGGTGTTTCATATTTTTCAAAATCGAGGCACAGTTTGTTGTCACGAACATAGTTTTCTTTTGCTCGTCTATATACCATCGGCTTTTTTGATACGCCTGAAAGGGCGTTCCAAATGTCTGTATTAAAGGTTTCAAAATTATCTTCGAGAGTAATTTCATATTTGCGAAGCTTTATTTTAAGCTTTGCGGTATAGTCGGGATCCTCGGCACAGTGAAGGTCAACGGTCATCCAACCGCCCATTTGACGAGTAGCGTCAGGTATGACGATTTCGTCGGCCTTAAAGTAAACATCAGGGTAGTCGGCACGAATATTACAGCCGCGCGGACTTATGCGTTCACCCTTAAATACAATGTAATACTTGTATGCTACCGAATAGCCAGGCACACCCGGGTGATAGCTTTCAAGATGAATCATAAAATCGTCGCAGGGTTCGCCTTTGTAAAAGCCTTCTTCTTTTACGTTTAGTTCAAAATCTGTCATAATATAATCTCCTTTAATTAAAGAACGGATTGCCGTGCGATTTACATCGCTCGCAATGACAATTTTTATTTATAAACTCTGAGCCAGTCAACTTCCATTGTTTGTGGGAGGTCTTCGTCTTTAACCTCGCCCCAAAAAGCGCCGCTGCCTTCGGGTCCTATGTAGCAGGTGTAAAGAATATAGGCAGGGAACACGTTTTCAACAGGAGCGATTTTATCGTTAACCTTTGCAAGTGAACCGTTTACATAGTAGTAAATAGCGTATTCGTTCCAAACGCAAGCGTACTCAATAAATTGGCCGTCTTTGTAACCCGGAATGGTGTAGTTGTAACCGAGTGAGCTTTTGGTTTTACCTTGTTTTGCCCAGTCCCAGTTTGGCTCCCAATAATGCTCAGTATGAGCAGAACCGAGAGTGGCAGGGTGGTGGAAGATTTCCATAATATCTATTTCACTACAGCCGTGAAAATCATCGCCCGTATCGGTGCGCTTAAAGAAGTAATCATCGCAATATTTACCTTCGGGTAGTAGCCAAAACGCCGAGAAAATACCGGTAGGGGTAGCAGGAACCTTGATGCTTGAAGCAAAGCAACCATATTTTTGTGAGAACTTGCCTTTTGTTATAAGACCTGCGTCAGAATAGTAGCACTCGTTGCCGTTACGGATAACGGGTTCCTCATTCTTTTCAAAATCGAGGCATAACTTGCCATTGCGAACATAATTATCTTTAACCTTGGTGTAAGCCATAGCCACCTTGGCACCGTCGTGGCGTGGAGTCCAAAGGTCTTTGTTATATGTTTCAAAGTTATCTTCGAGGGTTAGTTCGTATTTACGAAGCTTGATTTTAAGCTTTGCTGTATAGTCGGGGTCCTCGGCGCAGTGAAGGTCAACTGTCATCCAACCACCCATTTGGCGAGTAGCATCGGGTATGATAATTTCGTCAGCCTTAAAGAAGACATCAGGGTAGTCGGCACGAATATTACAACCACGCGCACTGATACGCTCGCCCTTAAACATAATGTAGTACTTATATACTACAGAGTAGCCCGGTACGCCCGGGTGATAGCTTTCGAGATGAATCATAAAATCATCGCAGGGCTCACCTTTATAAAAGCCTTCTTCTTTTACGTTTAGTTCAAAATCTGTCATGGGGATAACCTCCTTGAAAATATATTGGTTGTACAAAATTATTATATAAGTTTAAGAAACGGATTGCCACGCGACTTACGTCGCTCGCAATGACAATTTTTCTTATTTATACACTTTAAGCCAGTCGATAACAAATTCTTGCGGTAAAAGCTCATCGGGAACATCGCCCCAGTGTCTATTACTGCCTTCGGGGGCAATATAGCAGGTAAACTTGATATATGCCGCCTTTACATCGTCAACAGGGGCGATATTTGTGTTTGCTTTTGCAAGTTCACCGTTTACGTAGTAGTAAATGCCGTATTCATTCCATACACAAGAATACTCTTGGTATTCGCCGTACTTAAAGCCGGGAATTATGTACTGTTCGCCAAGCGAGCTTTTTGTAGTGCCTTGTGTTGCCCAATCCCAATTTGGCTCCCAATAATGCTCGGTGTGGGAAGAGCCCAAGGTGTCTGGGTGACAAAAAATTTCCATAATATCTATTTCACTGCAGCCGTGGAAATCGTCGCCCGTGTCGGTGCGTTTAAAGAAATACTCGTCACAATATTTTCCTTCAGGCATAAGCCAAAAGGCTGTGAACAGGCCCTTGCGATAGCTTGGGTGCTTGCACTTAGCGGTAAAGCAACCATATTTTTGTGAGAATTTGCCTTTAGTACGAACACCTGAATCGGTGTACCAATATTCTTTTCCGTCTTTTATAATCGGTTTATCGAGTTTTTTAAACTCAAGACAAAGCTTACCGTTTTTAACGTAATTATCTTGTACGGGGGTTATAGACAACGGTGTTTTAGCACCGTAGGGCATACCCTCCCACAAATTTGTATTATAGGTTTCAAAATTTTCTTCAAGCGTTTGCTCATACTTACGCATTTTTATGTGAATAGTAGAGCGGTACTGCTTAAACTCTTTGTGTGTTACGGTAATGGTAAGTGTTTCACCGCGTTGACGTATTTCATCGGGAATAACTATTCTATCTGCAATAATCCACACCATAGGAAGATTAAAATCAACGTCGTAATCCTCGAAGGCTAGTTTTTCACCCTTGAAGGTTACAAAGTAATCGTATTTTAATGCGTAGCCAGGAATACCGGGATGGTATTGCTTAAGGTGAAACTGCATATCATCACAAGGTGTATTACCACAAAAACTTTCAACTTTCACATTTAGTTCGTAATCTGTCATAAGTGTCGCCACCTTTAATATTTTGTGGAAATAATATCCACTTAAAATATAGCATAATAAACACAAATAATCAAGGTGTAAAAAGCAAAATCGCAAGTTTTTTGAACCTGCGATTTTAGTGTTTAGTGATATTTTGGTAGCCAGTTGCCGTGGGTGTCGATAAGGTCGTCAACCATTTTCTTTATTGTGTCAATATCAAGTTCTGCAGCAGTATGAGGATCAAGCATTGCGGCTTGATAGATATGTTCTTTTTTGAGCGTAACTGCAGCTTCAATTGTAAGCAGTTGAACATTTATATTTGTCATATTCATAGCGGCGCATTGAACGGGTAGTTCGCCTACAAAACAAGGATTAATGCCGTGACGGTTAACAAGACAGGGAACCTCGACACAAGCGTTTTCGGGAAGGTTGGTGATGAGGTGACCTGTATTTAGCACGTTACCGCCGATTTGGTAGGCTTTGTTTGTGGCAACCGCCTCCATAATGTGCGAAGCATATTCAAAACTGCGGGTGTGCTCTTTGATACCCGTTTCAAGAATGTTTTTATAATCATCTTTCCAACGTTCGATTTGGTTTATGCAACGACGCGGGTATTCGTCAATCGGAATATTATATTTTTCGATAAGCTCGGGGTATTTGGATTTGATATAAAATGGATTGTATTCAGCGTTGTGTTCGCTTGATTCGGTGCAGTAGTAGCCGAAGTTTTTAATATATTCAAGGCGTACTTTGTTATTGCAGTTTGGATTATTAATTTGAGCATCAATTTTTGACTTGATTTCGGGGTAGAGGTCGCGACCGTTTTTGTCCTTAATTTCAAGCAACCATGCCATATGGTTAATGCCTGCGATTAGCTCGGTACAGTCCTCAGGCTTGTAGTCCATTTTAAGTGTTTCAAAAAGCGATTTTGTGCATACCTGAACGCTATGGCAAAGACCCACCGTTTTAATTGGTGTATAGCGTAGCATGAAGCCTGTAAGCATAGCCATTGGGTTTGTGTAGTTAAGGAACAATGCATCGGGGGCAACCTCTGCCATATCGTCGGCAAAATCTTTCATTACAGGAATTGTACGTAAGGCGCGCATTATACCGCCAATACCAAGTGTATCGCCGATTGTCTGTTGCAAGCCGTATTTTTTAGGCACTTCAAAATCAATAATGGTGCAAGGGTCATAAAGGCCTACCTGAATTGCGTTTATTACAAAGTTGGCACCGCGAAGAGCATCCTTGCGATTTTCCACTCCGCAATAACATTCGATTTGTGCCTTGCAACCCTTTTGTTCGCGCATAGCCTCCAAAATGGTATGACTTTCTTTCAAACGATCAGCATCGATGTCGTAAAGCGCAAATGTGCTGTCGCACAAGGCCTCTGAGCACATACAGTCGCCTATAACGTTTCTGGCAAACACGGTGCTACCTGCACCCATAAAGGTAATCTTCATAAAAACACCTCGTTCGAATTTTATAATTTTATTGTATATTGACAAGTGTTTATTGTAAATGCTAAAATGTTGTTATAATTTGTCATTTTGTTGTTTTTGGAGAGCTGTTTATGATAACCTATAATGAAGCAATTATAAATAAGGGCTATAAAGATATAAATCCTATGCAGTTTGGCAGTGAAATATGTAGTCCTTCACATAGCTTTGGCCCTGCGCTGCGTACATATTGGCTTTCGCATTATGTTGTAAGGGGAAAGGGAATTTTTAAAATTGAAGAGTGCGAATATACGGTAAAAGCCGGCAACATATTCGTTATTCCACCTTTTATTGAAACTTATTATGAGGCTGATAAGGACGAACCGTGGGAATATATATGGGTAGGATTTACGACAAGCGGTGAATTTGATTTTGGTTTTAGCGATGTGAAGTATATGCCGCACGCTCATCATATTTTTGAAAGTATGAAAAAATGCAGTAATATGAGTAAAGGGAAAACCGAATTTTTGTGTTCTAGGGTATGGCAACTATTATCGCTTATATTTGATGCGCAAAGCGAAAAAATTGATTATATTGAACAGGCGGTTAATATTATTAACGCAGAATATATGAACGATATAAGCGTGCAAAATATTGCTGATAGAATAGGACTTGAGCGTACATATTTTTCTAATGTTTTTAAAACTCGTATGGGACTTTCGCCAAAGCGATATTTGCTTAAAATACGTATGGGACAGGCGGCGGTGTTTTTGCGTGATTACCGTTATAGCGTGTCAGTAACTGCACTTTCGGTAGGATATAGTGATGTTTATACCTTTTCAAAAATGTTTAAGCAATATTTTGGAATTTCGCCGTCGAAATTTAAGTAAAAGGGCTTTTTGTATTGCTTTTTGTTAAAGCGAGTGATATAATTTTAAAAATTGGGGTGATAGTATGAAAATACTAAGTATTGGCAACAGTTTTTCACAGGATGCGCACAAGTGGTTTTATGACGTTTGTAAAAGCGCGGGCAAAGAAATTTATAATGCTAACCTTTATTATGGAGGTTGCACGCTTTATGGTCATTGGAATTTTTATGTTAATGATCAAGCGGCATATGATTATGAGATAAAGGGTGAGCCTACACGCAAAATCTCACTTGCGGAGGCACTCAGGGCAGAAGATTGGGACATAATAACATTTCAACAGGCAAGTCCCAATTGTGGCAAATATGAAACATATCAGCCCTTTTTGTGTGACTTGCATAAGGTGGTCAAAGAGGCGTGCCCAAATGCAAAGATTTATATACATAAGACGTGGGCTTACGAAAGTGATTTTGTAAGCGATATTTTTGCAAATTATAATAATGATCAAAAATATATGTATGAGTGCTTGTGTGACGCATATGAGCAAGCAGCTAATAGCATTGACGCCGATATTATACCAAGTGGTGACGTTATTCAGTATTTGCGTGATAATACAAAGGAATTTGATTATAAAAACGGCGGGCTTTCGCTTAACCGTGACGGTTTTCATTTAACACTTGATTACGGCAGATATGCAGTATCACTTACTTGGTATTGCAAGTTGTTTGGCGGTAGTGCAAATGACGTTTCATTTGTACCGGAATTATGTGACGATGAAAACAAAGTAAAAATAATTAAAAACGTGGTGGATACCGTACTTAAAGGAGAATAAATTTTATGGAGACTTTAGCACTTGTTTTAGAAACTGCAATGATTGCTTTGTTTGGTTTTTCGTGGCCAAACAATATTATGAAGACATTACAAAGTAAATCAACCAAGGGAAAAAGCCTTTTGTTTTTACTGCTCATTGATACAGGTTATGTAGCTGGTATTGCAAGCAAGTTTATTACTCTTGCTGCCGGCGGAGAAAAACCATGGATTTTCTATTTTGGTTTGGCGGTTTATATACTTAATTTTGTTATGGTAAGCACCGATTTAATTCTTTATTTTTATTACCGTTCGAAAGAGAAAAAGGCATCGTAGGATGCCTTTTTTGCTATTCAAAATCTTCGAGATAGATTTCGGCTTGTGTTGGGGTAGTGATAGAGATTCCGTCATTAAAGCTTTGTATATCTTTTTCGGGTAGGGTATTTAGAACTATATTATCATAGATTTTGATTATATCTTCACCGCTATATAGTGCAACGGTGTTTTTGTAGGATTTGAGAGTGTAGTTGACACTTGTGCTTTGATAATCACTTATAAAATATAAGGCTATCAAAAACGATGAAGCAAAAATAAGTATTGGAAATAAGATTTTTTTGATAAAAAACGGCATATAATCACCTCATATTTACTGTAATTTAGTATGTCCTTAATAATTTGTTAATATTAGTTAAAAAATTGTAACTACCCAAAATGAAAGTTTTGTTGTATAATGTATTTGTATAATGATAATTATGTCCATTTTTGGCGGAGGTGTTTATAATGGATGATAAGGATATATTTAGTTTCAGTGAACCCGAAGAGCAAAAAAATGATTCTCTTGACCTGAATAGCTTTTCTTCGGGAGCGGTAGACAGCGCAAGACGCGAACGCACAAAGAAAAAGCTTGGTAAGCAAAGATTTTTAAAGATGTTTTTGACGGTTGTGCTTGTTGGCATTATAACGGTTAGTATTGTGGCGGGCTCCTTTTTAGTATATGCCTTTACGATGGTTGACGGCACAATGGATGTGGATCTTAATGATCTTGAGCTTAATTTTACTACTGCGATTTACGTTGAGGATAAGGCGACGGGCGAGTTTGTTGAATATCAGCGTTTGCACGGTGAATTCAACAGAATTTGGGTGCCTTATAACGAAACCGAAGCAAAGAAAGTCGATAACGCCGAATATGACGGTATTCCACAACAGTTGGTTGATGCGTTTGTGGCAATTGAGGACAAGCGTTTTCATACGCACTACGGCGTTGACTGGAAGCGTACATTTGGCGCGGTAATAAATACGGTTATTCCTATTTATTCGTCAAAGCAGGGTGGTTCTACAATAACACAGCAGTTGGTAAAAAATTTAACCAATGACCGTGACCAAAATGCGATGCGTAAGGTTCGAGAAATTATGAGGGCGCGTCACCTTGAGAGTGAGTATAGCAAATCTACTATACTTGAATGTTATCTTAATACCATACCATTGGGTCACGGACTCTACGGCGTTGAGGTTGCGGCTAACTATTATTTTGGTAAAAGTGTTGATGAGTTGACGCTGCTTGAATGCGCTTCTCTTGCGGCAATAACAAAAGGACCGTCTATTTATGACCCCGAAGATAACCCCGAAAATAACAAGCAAAGACGCGAAACGGTGCTTTCTTTTATGCAAGAACAAGGGTATATTACAAAAGAACAGCACGAGGCTGTTTTAAAGGAAGAACTTAATCTTGTAGCATCTCGTGAAAACCTTAACGAAACCGAAGTGAATAATTATTTTGTAGACGCTTTGATTGCCAATGTTACAAACGATTTGATGGATAAATACGGTTGGGATAAGGCGCACGCATCTGAAAACTTTTATAGCGGCGGATATAAGATATATACAACGCTTGACCCTGACATACAGGCTGCGGTAGACGAGGTTTTTTCTGACGCTGAAAAGTATGGAATTAAGGGTAAAGACGGTGCGCAATTGCAGGGCTCGTTTACCATTATGGATTATAGAGGTAGGGTAAGAGGTCTTGCCGGTGGTATAGGTGAAAAGACAGTGAATTTGGGCCTTTCGGGCTTTAACCGCGCAACCGATGCAAAGCGTCAACCAGGTTCTACAATGAAGCCGATTGCGGCATATGCGCCTGCTATTGAAAACGGTATTATACATTATTCGTCTATTCTTAATGATACTGCTACAAATTATAACGGTTGGACACCGAAAAACTGGTATAATTCTTATTGGGGCGGAGTAACTACGCAGTATGCGCTTGAACGCTCTATTAATACAATACCGGTTTATCTTGTAAATAAATTAGGTCCGCAAAACTGTTATGACTTTTTAACCAAGGATTTAGGTATAACCACACTTAATGAAAATGATATTGACCTGTCCCCCTTAGGTATGGGCGGTACAAACGGCGGTATAACCACAAAGGAATCTGCCGCAGCATACGCGATTTTTGGTAACGGCGGTCAATATTACGAGCCGACACTTTACTATGCTGTATATGACCAGCATAATGATATGGTTTTATCACACGCAGATGCAAAGCCTCACACAGCAATCAGTGAGGACACAGCCACTGTTATGAACAAGCTGCTTCAAAACGTTGTATACGGTTCTAACGGTACAGGTAAGGGTGCAGCAGGATATATTAAAGATATGAAGATATATGCAAAGACCGGTACCTCTAATAATTCTAACGACCTTTGGTTTGTAGGTGGAACGCCTTATTATGTGGCATCTTGTTGGTGTGGATATGACTCACAGCAAACTATTTCTGACAGCGCTATTGCTATGAAAATGTGGGGCGCGGTTATGTCAAAAATACACACAGGACTTGAGCCTAAGCAATTTAGTGACAGCAGTTATGCGCTTGATAGGTTTTATTGTACCGAGACAGGACTTCTTGCAACGGATGGCTGCCCATCAAAAGCGGTTGGTTGGTATAAGAAAAACAATGTGCCTGAAATTTGTAAAACTCACGAAGGAACTGCTCTTGATTCACCAAAGGTAGAGGCTGAAAAGGTTGAAGAAAATGCAGAGACAAGCAGTGAAGCTGCTGCCGAATAAAACATATTAATTATTTGTTGACAATATTTTGTAATGTGGTAAAATTAAAATGTAAATATTTTCTTGTAAAGAAGGTAAAAAAATGGAAAATTTAATTAAAAAAATCAGTGATATAGGTGTAGTACCTGTTATCAAGATTGACAACGCAAAGGATGCAGTACCGCTTGCTGCAGCGCTTAAAAAAGGTGGTCTTTGCTGCGCAGAGGTAACCTTCAGAACCGACGCTGCTGAAGAGGCTATAAGACTTATTGCTCAGGAATACCCCGATTTTCTTGTAGCTGCCGGTACTGTACTTACACCAAAGCAGGCTGACGCTGCTATGGCAGCTGGCGCTTCATTTATAGTAAGTCCCGGTCTTAACCCGGTTGTAGTAAAACACTGCATTGAAAAAGGTTACCCGATTATCCCCGGTGTTTGCACACCAAGCGAAGTTGAATTGGGTATGTCTTTAGGTCTTAGCTATCTTAAGTTTTTCCCAGCAGAAGCTGCAGGCGGCGTTAAGATGATTAAGGCTATGGCAGCGCCTTATACCAAGATTAAGTTTATGCCTACAGGTGGTATCGGACCTAAAAATCTTGCCGAATACCTAAACTGCAAAGCAATCTTTGCTTGCGGCGGCAGTTGGATGGTACCAGGCGATATGATTACTGATGGCAAATTTGATGAAATTGAAAAACTTACAGCTGAGGCTGTTGAACTTTTAAAGGAGATTAGAGGATAATGGCAAGAATTATTACTTTTGGTGAAATTATGCTTCGTCTGGCACCTAACGGTTATTACCGTTTCTTCCAGAACGACCAAATGCAAGCAACCTTTGGCGGCGGTGAAGCAAATGTGGCTGTATCGCTCGCAAACTACGGTATGGACAGCGCTTATGTAACAAAGTTACCAAAGCACGCTATCGGTCAGGCTGCTGTTGATTCACTTCGCAGCTTTGGTGTTGATACATCAAACATTACACGCGGTGGCGAGCGCGTTGGTATTTATTACCTCGAAAAAGGCGCTTCACAGCGTGGTTCGGTTTGTATTTATGACCGTAAGTATTCTGCAATTCAGCAGGCAACAAAAGAAGATTTTGATTGGGATAAGATTTTTGAAGGTGCTGACTGGTTCCACTTTACAGGAATCACACCGGCTTTAGGCCCAAATGTTGTAGAGATTTGCCGTGAGGCTTGTATTGCTGCAAAGGCTAAAGGTGTTAAGATTTCTTGCGACCTTAACTATCGCGGTAAGCTTTGGACCCGTGATGAAGCACGCGCTGCGATGACCGACCTTTGTCAGTATGTTGATGTTTGCATTTCTAACGAAGAGGATGCAAAGGATGTATTTGGCATTGAGGCTGAAGGCACCGATATTTACGCCGGTAAGCTTAACCATGAGGGTTATAAGTCAGTTGCAAAGCAGCTTGCTGACAAGTTCCAATTTGAAAAGGTTGCTATTACACTTCGTTCTTCAATTTCTGCAAGTGATAACGATTGGGCAGGTATGCTTTATGACGGCGAGAACTACTGCTTCTCTAAATCATATCATCTGCACATTGTTGACCGTGTAGGCGGCGGTGACTCATTCGGTGGCGGACTTATCTATTCAATTCTTACAGGCAAGTCAACACAAGAGGCTATTGAGTTTGCTGTTGCGGCATCTGCTCTCAAGCACTCAATTGAGGGAGACTACAATCGCGTTAGTGTTTCTGAGGTTGAAAAGCTTGCAGGCGGCGACGGTTCTGGTCGTGTTCAGAGATAATAGATTAAAATTAAAATCGGCTCACTTTTTAGTGAGCCGATTTTTTATATCGATGTACTTGTAAAGCCGACTGCTTTGCCGAGGATACGGATTTGGTTTAGTTGTTCGCCTGTGTATACAAAGGGTTGATATTTTGAGTTGCAGGCAACGAGTGTTATTGTGTTATCAGTAATATATACGCGCTTTAGCGTTGCCTCGTCATCAATGAGCACGGCGGCAATTTCGCCGTTTTCGACTGTAGGTTGTTGACGAATGTATACGATATCGCCATTGTTAATACGGGCATCTATCATACTGTCACCCTTGCAGCGCAGTGCGAAGTCGGCATCTATATCCTCGGGAACTGTAACCACGCCATCGAGGT
>JAZUOS010000037.1:0-2365 GCA_045604765.1 Acutalibacteraceae bacterium
CTGCAACTGCTACATACAAAAACAACGATATGGAGCAGGATGTTATTTCAAAAGTTATTGTATTACCCGAAAAATATAAATCAGCCATAATTCTGTTTTATTACAACGATTATACTGTTGAAGAAATCTCAAAAACCTTGAGAATAAGCAAATCAGCCGTTAAAAGGCGTTTGCAAAGGGGTAGAGATATTCTTAAATTAGAATTGGAGGATTATGCATTATGAAAAAAGACGATTTCAAAAAATCTATAGATAATATTAACCCCGATGCTTATATGGGCAACAGATTAAAAGCAAAAATCACTACAAATACCGTGCCGGTTAAAAGAAACAGGCAAATTACATTAAGTATAGTATCTTTTTGCCTTGCATTTGCAATTATTTTCGGTTTGGGATTTATATCACAAACCCAAACACCTGCACCGCAACAAAACACCACAGAAAATACCATACCGCAAAATAAAACGGTGAATCCTTTTATAATGGTTGCAAGTGCAGCTAATGAAGAAAGCACAGAAACCACAGAGACCACAACTATTAATAAAACTTTGGAGCTTAACGAAGAATATCCCTATGAGGTGTATTTAAAAGTCAAAGATATAAAAGGCCTTTCTGATGCCCAAATATCAGAAACAGTTAAGGAAATGAGTGAGGCCTTCAACAGGTACTGTGTTGGAAGGGATTTTTATACAGGCAGAGCAATGGTTTGTTCAACCTCAAATATTGTTTTAACTCAATGTGTATTAAACAGTTTTAAACTCGATTTAAAAAATACCGAAAACATTAAAGCAGTCAGCATTAAAAACACATCAAAATACGGTCAAATGGTGTATAACGCAAACCGACCCACCTTTGGTATCCCACAAAACGGAAATGATTTCACAATTACTGCCGATGAATATAATTTTGAAGGTGGTAGCTTCTATTGGGATCATACAGAAGAATTGGAAAAAGCTTTTGACGAAAATATAAGTACTCCGTTTTCAACCTTCAACGATATAATCACCTTTACAGTAGAATATAAAGACGGTTCAAAAGCAATCGGTGTTGTTGAACTTGTTTTTGACGATAGTGGAAATGCAACTGCCGTATGTAAGAATTACGATTATGTAGCGTAATTAAGTTGATGGTGATACCTATGGCAAAATTCATTGAAAGACTTATCGAATGTCCTTTTTATATGGGTGAGGGCGATAAGTTCATTGCCTGCGAGGGTGAAGACGGTAAAAAGTACACACGATTGTTTGACTACAACGCTGAGAAATCAGAGTATGAAAAAGGTGTCTGCTCAGTTGATGGTGGAAGAGCCTGCGGTCATTATAAAAAAATAAACAGGCTTTACGAGTGTGGTAAGTTGCCTAAAAGATAAAACGAGGGCAGGGTGTTATCCCTGTCCTCATTGTGTCATATTAATCTATTATATACCAAGCTATGTAAACCTTATGGTTGATTTCGAAACTATCAGGATATTCTGAAAGCATATTGAGGTGTGCTTCGTTCCATATCTTTAAAGTATCTTCACCCATAGATGCCATTGTTCCACGGCAAGCCAACATACGCCCGTGCCAGCTTTCACGAGTGAATGGTATCTTACATTCAAAGGTTTCTACATTTCCGTTTGGGAATGGATGATTGTATATGTCCTTTGAACCTGAAGCACCGGGTGTCCAACTTGTATTCATTTCCTTAACAAGAGTATGGGATTTTCGTGCAATTTCATCTGTGAGTGTATAACTCATATAAATCTTCGCAAAAATTCCACCGGGTTTTAAAACTCTTTTTATTTCTTTTGTAACACTTTCTCGGTCAAAGTACCAAAAACACTGTGCTGCAGTTATACTGTCGAAATTGTTATCGGGAAATGGGAGCGTTTCTGCAGGCGATACAAGAAAATGTACATTATTTGAGCCTTTTTCAAATGCTAATGCATTTGCAACCTCAATCTGACTTTCGGAAATATCAACTCCGGTTATATTAGCTCCGTAGTTGTAAAGGTTAAATGGTAAAACTCCCGTTCCTGTACCTATATCAAGCCAAGATGAGTTTTCAATACCAATACCAAGATTATATAATTTTTCGTAAAGAGCTTTCGGATAAATATCTCTGAACTTTGCATATTCTACAGAGGTTTTTCCAAAATCAAATTCGTTTCCGTGGTCTATATTTTTGAATTTCAATTTCATCACTCCAAATGCATTTTATAGAACTTTGCTTTGAAGGTTTGTGTGCCGTCAAAGGTGCTGTATTCTCCGTAATGGTCGAAGGTTAAACCGCACTTTTCCATAACCTTACCTGAAGCGGGGTTATCAACTGCGTGGCTTGCAACAAAGAATTTTTGTCCGTATTTTTTATTGGCAAATTCAATC
>JAZUOS010000038.1:0-18042 GCA_045604765.1 Acutalibacteraceae bacterium
GACTCCTCCGAAGGCTTTAGCGAGTGGCAAAAGCTTACAATCGCATGGATTCGCGAGCATTATGGCGACAACGTTAAGGTTGGCGCCGGTAACGTAGTTGACGCTGAGGGCTTCCGCTTTCTTGCTGACTGCGGCGCCGACTTTATTAAGGTTGGTATCGGCGGTGGCTCTATTTGTATCACACGTGAGACGAAGGGTATCGGTCGAGGCCAAGCTACCGCTTTAATTGAAGTGTGCAAGGCTCGTGACGAATATTTTGAAGAAACCGGTATATATGTTCCCGTTTGCTCTGACGGCGGTATTGTTCACGATCACCACATTACATTGTCACTTGCTATGGGCGCTGACTTTGTAATGCTTGGCCGTTACTTTGCAAGATTTGACGAAAGCCCCTCTAACAAGGTAAGACTAAACGGTAGTTATTATAAAGAATACTGGGGCGAAGGCTCTGCGCGCGCTCGTAACTGGCAGCGTTATGACCTTGGCGGCGATAAGAAATTATCATTCGAAGAGGGCGTTGACTCTTATGTTCCTTATGCCGGCGCATTAAAAGACAATGTTGCATTGTCGCTAAGCAAGGTTAAATCCACAATGTGCAACTGCGGTGCGCTCACAATTCCTGAATTCCGTGATAAAGCAAAGCTAACACTTGTGTCGGCTACAAGTATTGTTGAGGGCGGCGCGCATGATGTCATTCAAAAAGAAACCTCTTTAGGTACTATTAAGTAATTATATTTTGACCACCCCACTACTCAAAAGTAATCGGGTGGTCATTTAATGAAAGGCAAATATTTATGAAAAAAATCTTGTTAATTTTTTGTTTAATCGCACTGGTGTTGCTTTGTTCTTGCAGAAGAATTAATCAGCCTGAAAACAACAGTTATACAAGCAGCAACTCGAGTGATATTATTTCTGACTATTCTTCTGTTACATCTGAGTTGGTTTTACCAGAACGCGATGAGCCGACTGCATCAACCGAGCAAGAAAGTAATATAAGTTCTGACGAAACAGTAAGCTCTAATAATACAATTCTTTCAACTCCACAACTTACAATTACGGTTGACAAGCCATATTATCGCAGTTCAATAAGTGCTATCAGTTTTACACTATTTAATGAAAAGAGAAATAAATTCACCTATAAAAACGACTTTTTTCTTCAGCAATATAAAGACGGTGAATGGAAAGCTTATAAAACAAAGAGCGGCGAATTTGATTATGAGGTTCTGACTGTGAATACCGAATCATATATTGAATTCGTTATATATGACCTTAAAAAATTGTATGATACCCCTCTTGAGTTTGGCACCTACCGTTTTGTTTTGGAAAGTGACAATGGCACCGTTACATCGAACAGTTTTCAAATTATAGAAGACAGTTTTTTTGATGGACCTCAGTAAAAATTCAAAACCCCGACCAAGCAAGTCGGGGTTTTATGTATTTATGCGCTTTGTTTTTTAATACCGAATATCATTCGCAAAATTCCACTTAAAATTTTCGGACTCTTTACAAGTACTACTTTCATAAAACTACCTCCGTTAGTGCTTACAGCAAGAAATACCGAGTATAATTACCCATATTGCAAGTATGCCTACTAAAAATTTTGGAGGGCAAAAGCAGCTTATAAGCAATCCCAATGCAAAAACTATTCCAATTAGTCCCTTGTTTGTGTTATTACTTTTTCTTCGCATCTTCATCCCTCCGTTATTACATAATAAGCAAAGGAATTAAAAATGTTACAAAACATAAAGAAAAACGGCCTGTTTACTCAAAACAGACCGTTAAATTTTGTTTTAATTATTTTGCTTTGCAGAGAGTTTTAACCTCATCGTAAGTATCAGTTATTTCTGCTTCGGGCTTATTGGTAAGCAGACTTACAATAATTATTACTGCAACGCCCACTATAAATGCAGGTAAAAGTTCATAGATATCAAATATTGTACCATCTATAAACGCGCCAGTGAGTTTATCACCAAATGTAAATCCGTCGCGAAGCCATTTGTATATAAATACCACAGCGCCGCCCGAAATCATACCTGCAATAGCACCCTGCTTTGTTGTGCGTTTCCAGAAAAGTGCACACAGCATTATAGGACCAAATGCGCCGCCAAATCCAGCCCAAGCAAACGACACAATGCGGAATACCGAGCTATTAGGATTCCAAGCAAGGAAAATGGCAACAATTGAAATCGCAATAACAGAAATGCGAGCCACCCACATAGATGTTTTTGCCGACATTTTTATACCAAAGGTCTCTTGCAAAATGTTTTGTGAAACACTCGACGCTGCGGCAAGCAGTTGTGAGTCGGCAGTTGACATGGTTGAAGCCAATATACCTGCAAGAATAATACCAGCGGCAAGTGCTGCAACATAACCGTATTTGCTCAAATATTTTGAAATATCAACAATTATTGTTTCGGCAGCCGATGCATCAGCGTATGTCGGTAAAATACCTTTTTGCATAAGTGTATAACCAACTACACCTATAAGCACTGCAACGCCCATTGAAATTACTACCCAAACAGATGCAACGCGACGTGAAAGCTTGAGCTTATTTTCGTCTTCAATAGCCATAAAGCGAAGTAAAATATGAGGCATACCAAAGTAACCAAGACCCCAAGCGAGTGTTGAAATTACGGGCAATGTACCATAACTGCCTGTCTCGCCCGTTGCAACGCTAAAGCCTTTAAACAAATCAAGATAGCCGTCAAGACCCTGCACATTGCTAAACACGGTTCCAAATCCGCTTGCAATACCCTCGCCAAAACCAACAACCACCAACAGCGCTATAGTCATAATAATGCTTTGGATAAAGTCGGTTGTAGATGCAGCAAAAAATCCGCCTAAAGTACAGTACACAATAATTACTATTGCGCTTAAAATCATTGCAAGATGATAATCCATACCAAAAAGCGAAGCAAACAGCTTTCCGCAAGCGGCAAAGCCCGACGCCGTATAAGGCACAAAGAACACAATAATAAACAATGCAGCAACAGTAGTGAGTATACGTGTATTGTCGCCAAAACGTTTTGTAAAGAAATCAGGCAATGTAAACGCGCCGATGCGGTTACTGTAAACACGAAGTCTCTTTGCAACAAATAACCAGTTTAAATATGTACCAACGGCAAGGCCAATTGCCGTCCAGCTGGCCTCTGCCAAACCGCCCATCATAGCAACAGCCGGAAGACCCATCAAAAGCCAACCGCTCATATCAGAGGCCTCAGCACTCATTGCGGTAACAAGCGGACCTAATTTTCTGCCGCCTAAAAAGAAGTCACCCGATGTTTTGTTTCTACCCGATACAGCAATACCAATACCTACCATCATAAACATATATAAAACGATGGTGCCAAGTATTACCCAATCATAACCTGTCATAAAATACACCTACCAAAATTTAATAAGCAACATTATATCACAGCAGCGCAAAAAAATCAACACTTTAAAGCGTAAAAATATTATTGACTTATAAAACCTTTACAGTGTAAAATAAAATTATAAAAACGGGGGTGTAAAAATTGTTAAAAGCTAAAAAAATCTTATTAATAATCTTACCAATAGTCATCACTTTATTAGTACTAATTACACCGATACCAAAAACAGAACAACTCTCAGATGGTTCGACGCTAACACTCAATTCTCTTACCTATAAAGCAGTGTTTTGGGATATGTTTAAGAGCACAAAAAAGCCTTACAACAAAGCCGAAATTTTCTTTTTACCAAACAACTTTACAGACACGCAGTTAATTTGGGAAGAAAAGGAACACAATTTGCGTGTTGAAGGATATGGCGCCATAACCGGAATATTTACAGTTAAAGAAATATCTAACGGTAATCTCATTGTCAATGAGCTTACAAATGATAAAAATGCCATTGAGGACTGCATAATCGCTGACAGCGACATAAAAGAATACGGTGCAAATATTTCTTTCGAGGAAATAAGCGTTGGCACAACCGTCGAAATTACATATGACGGAAGCGTTTTACTGACATCCCCTTGTATGTTAGGCAGAATTTACAAAATAAAAGCAATTGGCGAAAAGAACTTTATTCCCAACAGTAGCACTCAAAACAGTGAGCCCACCGCATCACAAACGCAAACACCACAAGAAAACATTTCATCAAATAACGAAACATCAAGTGCAAACGGTGTTATTGAAGATGCTCAAAACAACTCTTCGCAAGAAACACCAAGCAGCAATACAAATTCTACTGTATCACAAGACAGCGATATATATGTTCCGATGTTTTGGGAACAAAAGATGCACCGTTATGACGATTATTATGATGAGATTTCAAAAATTCACATACCATACCGTGTAATTGAACCACAAAATTATGATCCAAACAAAGAATATCCTGTAATTTTATTTTTACACGGTGCAGGATACCGCTACGGCAGTACAGAAGATGTCGATTTTAACGAACTGCAGGTTTTAACACTTGCATCATCATTTACATTTAATTATGAGTGGACGACCAAAGCTATTATAGTCGCACCGCAAATTTCAAAAAACGATTGGTGGGATTTTGGTCCAAACTTAAATGGCTCACTTGATGCAGCGATGCGTATTTTTGAAAAAGTAACATCTGAGTATTCTTGTGACAGTAATAGATATTATGTAACGGGCGGTTCAATGGGTGGATATGCTACCTGGCAGATCGCAGTAAAATATAATAATATTTTCGCCGCCGCAATGCCAATGTGCGGGTGGTGGAATCCTAATGATGCAACACATCTTAAGGACATGCCAATACGCATTATTCACGGTACAGCAGATACAACTGTTTCGATAGAAAAATCTAAATCAATGTATAACGCCATTAAATCGGCAGGCGGACAAAAGGTTGTGCTTTCGCTTTATGAAGGTGCCGAGCACGATGTTTGGCGCGAGGCGTACTTTGATGCCGAAACTTGGGAATGGCTGTTCGCACAAAAAAGGGAATAAAATTTTAAGCACCTGCTTCATTTTAGCAGGTGCTTTTGCTTTAGTAGTTCTTAAGTTCCTCTTTTACATCCTCTAAAAATTCTTCCCAAGCGGACTGGTTATCGACAAAATACTTTGGACATTCTTTGCCAGTAATATCATAATGACGGATAACATCCTTTGCCTTTAGCCCCGAATTGTCACACAGCCACGCAGTAAGCTTTACAAGAGAAGCGTATGTAGCATCATTGAATTTACCGCTGCTGTCTGGATGACAAACCTCAATTGATATTGTGTCAAGATTACGGTTGTTGCTTGCTGCCGACTTTTCATCAAGTGGCACGCACTGTATAATCTCACCGTCAAGACCAATAACAAAATGAGAGCACACATCGGTATCAGGCTTATTAAAATAATCTCGATTGTTTTGCGCGGTTGAGGTTGGATTGCCTGTATAATGCACAACAATATTATTGATTTCTACAAGCTTAACACCTGTTCTTGCAAAGCCAAGATTTATGAGCCTTACATCAACATATTCGGGTGCGGTAAGCGATTGTGCATTTAACTGCTTTGGTGGCAGCTTGCCACCGTTTTTAAAAAGCATAAAACCAAAAACACAGCCTACTGCGATCACCGCAACAAGCACGATGATCACTATCGCTCTTATTCGCTTTTTATGTTTAATTTTTCGCCTTAACATAAGACGTTCAAGATTTGACATTTCAAACTGTTGCATAAAAATACCTGTCTTAATTTATAATATCAAAAGTTAATTTTGCCTTAAACAAATCACCGTCGGTACTTATTTCAAAGCGCCCGTTTTGCAACTCCGTAAGGCTTTTTGCAATAGAAAGCCCTAATCCACTGCCCTCGGTATTACGCGAACGGTCACCACGAACAAAGCGCTCTGTAAGCTCGTCGGCAGACACAACAATGGGCAATTCAGAAATATTTCTAAAAGTTATAACCGCTTTACCGTTATGGCTAATCAAATCAATATACACACGAGTACCGCTCATTGCATATTTGCAAATGTTGTTAAGCAGATTATCAAACACTCGCCAAAGTCTTCTGCCATCTGCCATAATGCATATATCTTGATTTTCGATATTTTGTACTATGCGTAAATCTTTTGCCTCAAGTTTCTCACTAAATTCGCCCACCGCCTGATTTATAAGAACCGATAGATTGCATTTTATAAGCTCAATCGACAAATTACCGGTTGATGCCTTTGATGCTTCAACTAAATCTTCAATCAGCTTTTTAAGGCGAATTGATTGACGGTCTAAAACCTCGATATATTCATTTATCTTTTGGTTATCACAATCCTCTTTTTTAATAAGGTCAACATAGTTCACAATAGATGTAAGCGGTGTTTTAATATCGTGTGATACATTGGTAATAAGCTCGGTTTTAAAGCGTTCGCTTCTCATTTTGTCATCAATTGCGGTCTGCAAGCCCTGGTTAATATTATTAAGGCTTTCGGCAAAATCTTTAATATCACCAAACATATAAGCAGTGTCTATTTTGTTTTCAAGGTCGCCGTTTACTATTTTTTCGCCGCCACGCTTCACACGCTGAAAAGCAATTGCAGCCAGAATTAAAACAACCGATTCAATAATACTTATAACAATAAACCCAATTATAAGATTATCGTTTTCATAAGCGTTAAGACCCATAAAAATAAGTATAAATACCCAAAATACACCTATGACCATTGCAACCTTGTAAACGGTAGCAAAGTTTTTATAGATATGCTTTACTACGCCGCCTAATTTTTTGAGTTGTCTAAAAAGCCAATACAAAAATGTGTGCTTAAATAATTTTTTTACCTTTGCCTGAACAGAAATGCTCATTAAATACCAAAGGGCTACAAAATAAAGCGCTATAAGTATAAGCGAGCCTAATGCCACCGTAATTACAAGACCGTATAGTTCTGTAAGTAGCCAAATGCCGAAAAAATATGCGAAAAATACTATAACACTCAAAATATCTGCCGGTATATTATTAAATGTCGCAACCTTAATATCTTTTGCATTACTGCGGTGACCTACGGATATAAACAAATAGCTGTAAATAACAATGCACAAAGCAAGTGACAGCACTGCTAAAAACACAAAGGTGTAACGGTTGTTGTACCCTATATTTATTAACTTATCAACCAAAAAGAAACGGTCGGTAAACTGCATATCGCGCGGTATATAAATTGTAAACACGGCTTTTTGCGTCGTTTCATATACCTCAATATTTGTCGCGTAGTGGTAATAGTGTTTGTTTTCGTAGTCATAACCAACTGCATCATTATCATAAATGCTGCCATCAAGCTTATTGATATAGCGGTAAATATATTCAGTAGTTGAATATGACGCAATATACTCTTGACCGCTAAAATTAGATGTGACTTCGCCGGTATGAGTATTTTCGATATGATATAAAATATTTTTATCCTCATAATACGATTCTACATATTTTTGGCTTGAAGAATAGCGCTCTGTTAAATAAAACATTTCGTCACGCGCTAAATCTTCCATTATGTTTTGCTCAAGCACAGCAAAATCGCGTGTATAAAAATCACAAAACAGCATAATAACACTACCCGCAACCGACACAAGCATTGTAAAAAACACTACAAAAGATAATGTAACAGCCAAAATTTTAATCGCTGTGTTACCGATAAATTTTTTCATAATATCATCCTTCAAATTTGTAGCCGTGTGCCCATACTACTTTTAGATATCGTGGCTCCGACGGATTAATTTCTATCTTTTCACGCAGATGACGAATATGTACCGCGATTGTGTTCTCAGCGCCAAAAGCCAATTCTTTACGCACACTTTCATATATTTCTTTTTGCGACATTACCCTGCCCTTATTTTGCATAAGCAGTTTTAAAATTTCATATTCGGTAGGAGTTAAGCTTACAATATCGCCGTCAACCGTTACTGTCTTTGATGCATCATTAAGTGATATGCCGCCAATTGTTAAAATATCTTCGCCCGTTTGCACCACACTGCCACCAAGCTTTGTGTAACGGCGAATTTGTGAACGCACACGTGCAAGCATTTCGACAGGGTTAAAAGGCTTTGTTATGTAGTCATCAGCGCCTACATTAAGCCCTAATATTTTATCAGTGTCCTCACTTTTTGCAGTAAGCAGTATCACCGGTACATTGCTTGTCTCACGCAACTTTACCATAGCGGTTATACCGTCAAGCACGGGCATCATTATATCCATAAGTATCAAATGTATATCATTTGTATTAAAAACATCAATCGCTTCTTTGCCGTTAGAGGCAGTGAAAACCTTATAGCCGTCAGATTCAAGATAAATCTGTAATGCCGAAACAATATCACGCTCGTCGTCGCAAACCAAAATATTATACATATTTCTCATCCTCCAAGGATATTTTAACAACAATTCTTTTAAGATAAAAGATATTAAATTATTAAGAATTCTTTAATATTGCTTTTTTGAAAACAAAATGATAAAATAGTTATATTAATTATACTATTTTTAAGGAGGAGTTACAATATGAAACATGAAATTTTGCTATCTTGCCCTCCTATTATCCGTGATTTTTTAACCTATAACGAAACGATTAAGGGTAAATCATCAAAATCAGTTGACGAATATTATCTCGATTTGCAAACCTTTTTTAGATACTTACTGCTTATACGAGGCAAGGTTGATAAAAACTTGGGCTTTGACGAAATAGATATAAGCGTTGTTGATGCCGAGCTTATAAGCACTGTCACTATATCAGACCTATATGCATTTATTGTTTTTTGCAAGGATGAACGCGGTAACAATGCCGCAACACGCGCGCGCAAAACCTCGACGCTTAGAATGTTTTTTAAATATCTTACCTCACAAATACATCTGCTTGAAACAAACCCTGCCGAAATGCTCGAGTCACCAAAGGTTAAGAATGCGCTTCCCAAACATTTAAGTCTTGAGGATTCACTTGAGCTTTTATCGGCGGTTGACGGGCCAAATAAGGAACGAGATTACTGCATACTCACACTATTTTTAAACTGCGGTATGCGACTGTCAGAGCTGTGCGGTTTAAATTTAAGCGATATTCGTGCCGACGGAACATTGCGACTGCTTGGTAAAGGTAATAAAGAGCGTATTGTTTACATAAATGATGCTTGTGATGCCGCAATAAAAGCATATCTTGCAGTGCGACCAAATGATGCTATAAACTTCAACGACCGAAACGCTTTGTTTATTAGCCGTAACAAAAGGCGTATCAGTAACAAAACAGTTCAGCATATTGTTAAAACCTATCTTGATAAAGTAGGTTTTGGCGGTCAAGGTTATTCAACGCATAAGCTGCGTCACACAGCCGCCACGCTTATGTATCAACACGGCGATGTTGATATACGAGTGCTTAAAGATATTTTGGGTCATTCTAATCTTGGCACAACACAAATCTATACGCATATCTCCGATACTCAAATTAAAAATGCTATTGATTCAAATCCGTTGTCAAATGTAAAAAAGAAGTCATAACCAAAAAGGTTATGACTTCTTTTTTTAATATTTTAATTCAGAGGAACAAACGGACCCTCATTGTTACCGTTACCGTCACTACTCGAGGGACCTTCAGGGGTCAAGTCACCGTCGTTGGTTGTTCCGTCTCCATCGATATCATCATCTTTATCATTTTCGATACCGTCACCGTCAATATCTTCGTCATTCTCATTTTCTTTACCGTCGCCATCAATGTCGGAATCATTATTATTGTGTTTGCCGTCATCGTCGGTATCAACTTCGCTTGACGTTGTTTCATCATCGGTGAGGTTTGCTGTCCAGTCATCAACATCTGATGAAGAATCATTATTATCGCCGTTAAGCGATGAACTGTTATTATCGGGAACATACAAATCGCCATTATCTTCATTAAAATCATTCCAATATTCAGGATACGATTCAAAATCTGACGACTCGGCAAAAATTTCTTTGTCTTTACAAGCAACAAAAGTAAGCGCTGCAACAAGGCACAGACACATTGCAATAATAAGTTTTGCAGGAAAATTTGATTTCATAATACCCCTCACAAAAACAAACATTTTTTATATGATAACACACAATGTCGTTTTTTGCAAGTAAAAATTAATTTATAATATTATGCAAACAAGTCCGTTACATCCGTCATTTATTACCCTTTCAATTGTTTCTTGCACTCGCATACGCGCATCAACGGGCATTCGTGCAAGTTTGGTATGCAACCCCTCATTTACAAGCTCGTGCAACGACTTGCCAAATATATTTGAATCCCAAATTTTTACTGGGTCTTCCTCAAATTCATTTAGCAGATACATAATTAAGTCTTCTGACTGTTTTTCACTGCCGACTATTGGACTTACCTCGGTAGTAATATTTGCTTTCATTAGATGAATTGACGGTGCTGACGCACGAAGTCTCACACCGTATCTGCCACCCTGTTTTACAATTTCGGGCTCTTCAAGGGTTAATTCCTCAATGGACGGCATCACGATACCGTAGCCCGTCGCCTCTACCTCGTCGAGCGCATCCTTAACACGCATATATTCTTTCTTAATGGCCGACAGTTCGGTTATTGAGTTCATAAGCTCCATCTCATCATTAATAACAAGACCAGTGTTTTCAGCAAGCACTTTATAAAATAACTGCGGATTCACACTAACCGTTATATCCGCCCTGCCAAACCCTAAATCGATATTATCAACCTTACAGCCTGTTGTGTTATCGCTTTTTTCAAGGCAGGCGCCAAATAAATTTAAATCTCTAATATGATGTATACCTTCAGCACATTTAAGCGAATTAATTAGATCGGCGCGCAGCCAATGATTGAGTGACAAGGTATTTATCCATTTTGGGAAATTTACATTAATTTCTTTAACGGGAAATTCGTAAAGTATGCGCGATAGAATCTGCTTTATATCATTTTGTGTTAAATCAAGACAATTAATTGGAACAACAGGTATATTATGCTTTTTAGATATTTCTTCGGCCGCATCAACAGCGCTATCTGCATTGGGGTCTAAGCAGTTAAGCAGCACAATAAACGGTTTATTAATCTGCTTTAATTCGTTTATTACCCTGTCCTCTGCTTCCATATACTCTTCGCGAGGAATATCGCTTATACTACCGTCAGTGGTAATAACAAGACCAATTGTTGAGTGCTCGTTTATAACCTTTTGCGTGCCGATTTCCGCCGCCATATTAAATGGTATTGGCTCTGCGTACCACGGTGTATTTACCATACGTGGTTGATCATTTTCTATATAACCTAATGAACTCGGTACAATGTAACCTACACAGTCGATAAGGCGCACATTCATATTGGCTGTGTTATCAATGTTAATATTAACCGCCTTTTCAGGTATAAATTTGGGTTCGGTGGTCATAATTGTTCTACCCGAAGAGGATTGTGGCAACTCGTCTTTTGCACGTTCTTTTTCATATTCCTCAGAAATATTAGGCATTACAAGCTTATCCATAAATTGCTTTATAAAGGTTGATTTACCCGTTCGCACAGGGCCTACTATGCCTAAATAAATATCTCCGCCCGTTCTTAAAGCAATATCCTCATATATACTTTTATTTGCCATAAATATTCCTCCGAAACTTTTACATTTTAAAATTTTTACTGATAAATACTATGTAAAAGTTTTTATATTTATGACAAACAAAAAAGCCGCTAACGGAGCGCTCCGAAATGCGGCTTTTAAAATTATTTTACTTCATCGGTTTTATTCCATCTGAAATTACCCCAAACACCATTTACCTCGCTAAAATATATAAATGAGTTCGGATGATTTTTTGAAATTTTTATCAGCTCATTCATCTGACGCAGATTTATTATGGTTATAACCATCTTTTTACTCTCACCTGTAAACATACCGGTACCGTCAATTATGGTAGCGCCGTGCTTTAAATTGTTAATTATATCGTCTTTAAACTCCTCGGGATTATCGGTAATAATACGCGCTTCAACAGCGTTACGTGTGGTTTTAAGTATAGAGTTCATTGCCAAATTAAATATCATCATTTGAGCAACCGACATAATAATGCTTTCAATGTTGCCATATACAAAAAATGATATACCGATTATTACATAACAAAATATCGAAATTAAACTTTCAATATTAAGATATGGTCTCTTTTGTTGAACAACCGTTGCGATAATATCTACACCGCCCGTAGAACCGCCTATTTTTATCATAATAGCAGTTCGAGCACCCAATATAACACCCGAAGCAAGCACTGCGATCCAAGCGTTGTTTTTAGATATGTACTGATAAAAATCAATCTTTTCTACAATTATGAGCATAACCGATGAAATAATTGTAAAAATCGTAGTGTAAGCGACGTATTTTTTACTTATAAAAAACCACGCCATAATAAGCAGCGGAATATTAATTGCCAGCGAAATATAACCCATATTAATATCGGTTATCTTTTCAAGCATCATAGATATACCGTCAACACCGCTTGGAGCGAAGTTGGCAGGATTAACAAAAACGTATAATCCTATTGTAGATAACACCGCTGCAATTATTGTAAAAAATAAATCAATAACAACCTGCATTTTTTTCATATTATCACCCTTTGAAAAACATAAAAAGGCATCCGTATGGGATGCCTCTTTACCTGGCGCAGATGGAGGGATTCGAACCCTCGAACTACTTTTAATAGTTACACGATTTCCAATCGTGCGCGCTCGACCAGCTACGCGACATCTGCATTGGACTTGCTAATTATAATGTATGTTATTGCAAAAATCAAGTATTATTTTTATTTATTGTATTACATTACAAACCTAAGACTTCAACTTGAATATATAAGCGTACTATGATATAATTAATAAAAGGTGGTGTATATAATGACAGGCAAATCTATAGCCGTACGATGCGTATTAACTGTATTAGTTGTCCTTGCATGCCCAATTGCCGCTCTTTTATCGCTTTTATATCTTTCTTTTGGCGGTTTTTGGACAATCACTATTATAATGGGCACTTTAATTTTGCCACTTGCAGTCCCGCTGATTTGGCTCCAAGAGCAAAAATATTACCTATATGCATATATTTCATTTATATTTTGTTTCTTGATTTTGTTAGGTACACAAGCAGGAATTAGAAAATATAATGAGTCAATCACAATTGATGTAACCCCAAGTATAAATGTTCACGAATACCTGCCGTTCGACAAAAATTCTAACATTATTAAAACCGATAGTAAGTTACTTAATTTTAAATCACTGCCAAAAGAAAAATTACCTATAATTGACGGCGCTGCGGCAATGTTCCCTGTTTATTCTGCATTTGTTAATGCAACGTATCCAAACACGACCGAGCTTTATGATGGTGTTTTTGAATACAATAACACCGTCGGTGGATATAAGCTTCTTGGCGAAAAATGCACCGATATTTTCATAGGTGCCGCACCATCAAACGAGCAAACCGAATTAGCATTAAAAAAAGGCACTATCTTTAAATACACCCAAATCGGACACGAAGCATTTGTGTTCTTTGTAAATAAAGATAACCCCATCAAAAGTCTTACACTAGATGAAATAAGGGGAATATATTCCGGCAAAATTACCAATTGGAAGCAACTTGGCGGCAAAGACGAAGAAATTGTTCCTTTTCAGCGTAATGAAGGTAGCGGTAGCCAAAGTATGCTTATACGACTTATGGGCAGCATCCCTATAATTGAGCCGACTACTCAAACCTCCGTCGGTGGTATGGGCGGCATAATCGAGGAGGTTGCCGATTATAAAAACAAGTCAACTTCAATAGGCTTTTCATTTAGGTTTTATGTAGAAGGAATCATTAAAAATCCTGACATTAAAATGATTGCAATCGATGGTGTACAACCAACAAAAGAAAACATTAAAAACGGTTCATATCCAATTATTGCACCAATATATGCTGTGACATATGAGAATAACCCTAACGAAAATGTTGATAAACTAATAAATTGGATGCTTTCTGACGAAGGGCAATATATAATTGAAAAAACCGGTTATGTTGGTATTGATGATTAAATTACAACTGCTTTACTTTTTTACTTAAATATGTTATTTTAATATCAAAAACAGATAGGAGTTTTAATTATGGAAAACAAAATCCCTGTAGCCCCACAATATATCAAAGATTTTGAACAATTAGGATTTGGTATGTTTGTGCATTACGGTCTTTATTCACAAATTGGACACGGTGAGTGGGTATTTAAGTATCTAAAAAAAGGTATGTCAGAATATGCAAAACTTGCCGAAACATTTGACTGCGTTGGTATGCACGAAATTGTTGCCACTGCAAAATCGGCAGGTTGTAAATATATATGCCTTACAACACGTCATCACGAAGGTTTTTCGCTATATGACCCTTGTGGACTTTCAGATTTTAATGCCCTTAACTCTCCCGCAGGTCGCGACCTTATAGCCGAGTTTGTTGAAGAATGCCGCAAAGTGGATATTGTTCCATTCTTTTATCATACAACTCTCGATTGGCATCATCCCGATTTTGAAAACAACTTTGATGCATATCTTGATTATCTTTACAAAAGTGTAGAAATTCTTTGCACAAAATATGGTAAAATCGGCGGCTTGTGGTTTGATGGCAACTGGTCAAAGCCAAATGCCGACTGGAAAGAAGATAAGCTTTATAAAATGATTCACCGTCTACAACCTGAGGCGATGGTTATTAACAATTCCGGACTTCACGCACAGGGCAAGATGGGTAACCCTGAAATTGACTCGGTTACATTTGAGCGCGGTATGGCACAGCCGCTTGACCGCACCGGTCAGCCTAAATATATGGCGGGTGAAATGTGCGAAACACTTTGCGATCACTGGGGCGTTGCCGACGATATCAATTTTAAGTCGGTTAAAACTCTTATTGAAAGCCTTTGTAACTGTCGTAAGGTTGGCGCTAATTTTTTGCTTAACATAGGTCCTAACGCCGACGGTACCGTTCCCACAATGCAAAAAGGTATTATGGAAAGCATTGGCCGCTGGATGAGCACCTACGGTGATGCAATTTATAACGGCAGACCGTATATCGCTTACAACGATAAGCAAGAATTTGTTCTTAAAGATATAAATGATGAAAAAACCGCGTACATCTTTAAATTTAATGTACAAAGCGGCGGTGATGTAAACGTTTCTTTAGGCTTTAAAGAAGATGGTGCTACGACCCTAGAAAGATTTGATGCAAAAGTTGAGTCTATAAAATGGATGGACAACAACGAAGAGCTTGCCTTCACACAAAACGGTGATACTTTGCAAGTGAATTTCACCAACTTCACTTATGGTCAAAGTCTTTGTGTGCGTGTAGCAAAAGCAACCCTTAAATAGTTTAAAAAGCGCTGTGAATTAAATCTCACAGCGCTTTTTATATGGAATTGAAATTATTACACCAGCAAGCATTAAAGCAAACCAAACCATAATCAAGCCGCCCCATCCAATGCCACCGACAGCGTTAGCAAACAGTTTTGACGAAATCGCCGCTGACATGTAACTTATAAAGTCAAGATAGCCCGTAGCACTAGACACCAGGCCTGTATCAGCAAGACTTGGACAGTAAAAGCTCCACATCATTGTAGCGGCACAGTTTGATGCCATAATAGCCAGTACCAAAAGTATAATATTTACAATTTCGTGTTTTACAATTACTGTAGCTAAAAATAATACAGCAGAAAGTGCAAAAGAAAACGATAATGTTTTATTGATACTGTTTTTTAGTAATTTATAAATAAATGCAGCCGCAAAGCTACCAATAGATATAATAAGTGAAATTACAGTAAAAATAGTTGTAGATTGCCTTTCTCCAAAAGAAAGATATTGCAATAAATATGTTGGCAACCAGAACATAACAGAAGTTCTGATAACACCTGTCAAAATAGAAACAAATGTAAATTTTATTATACTTCTGCTAACGAGAGTTTTTATCGGTGATGAAAAAGTATTTGATTTTGTTTCCTTATTGTTTTGTCTATAAGTTATAATGTCTTTACGCTCAAAACATGTAAAAAGAATATAACATATAATTCCAACCGTAACGAGTATAAATCCACTTGTCTTAAATGTAGTTTTCCATATAAAGATTATAGCCAACAAACCCGCTATTGGCGCACCAAAATATGAAGAAAAATTCAATCCTAAATTACATTTAACAGCAAGACTGTGTGTTGTGTTTTCATCAATAGTCTTTGTCATGGGACCGTATATCATCGATAACGCAAAACCTATAATACCGTAAAGAATGTAGATGTATATTCTTTGATTTAATTCAGGAATTATAAAACTTGAAACTCCTGCAACAATTAATCCAATCGAAATCATATATTTAGAATGGACAATATCGCCAAGTAAACCATTTAACAGTTGTCCTACTGCATATGCAAAGAAAAATATCGAAGACATATTGCCGATAATATTTTCGTCAAAAATATTATCTGTTAACATTTCAGGTGAAACCGCACTTAAAACGTTACGCGATATATAGACCGTAAGATAAATTAAAGAGCATAATAAGCCTAAAAATAACGCGTTTTTTGTTTGAATTTTTAGTCCCATAAAATCACCACCTAAAATACCCGTTATAATATAATACTTTCAATCTATAAAGTCAATAAAAAAACCGCTGAAAATTCAGCGGTTTTTTTATTATTTTATACACTCAAATTTTTGATTTACATTTTCTACTTTACTTTTTTGCGTCAATAAACTAATAATTGGGAATATTACAAGTCCGCCAACCATAGCAAATACACCGGAATATAGCGAATTGGTAAATACAAAACCAAGTATTTTGTCAGTGAACTTAAACCAACCGACACTTATACAAAGTTGAATAATTTCAAGTCCTGTACCAAAGATAAAGCAACTCAAAACCGCGGCACGAGTACCTTTTTTCCAGAAAAGTCCATACAAGAACGGTGCAAGGAACGAGCCTGCCAACGCGCCCCAAGAAACGCCCATCATTTGAGCTATAAATACTGAGTCCTTCCAAATAGTATCTTTAAGTATTGCAATAACCGCCGACACTGCAATAAAGAACACGATAAACAAACGCATAATAAGAACACTGCGTTTTTCGCTAAATTTTTTTCTTTTAGCAACAGCGGGCTTTATAACGTCAAGCGTTAATGTTGATGATGAAGTTAAAACAAGTGACGACAGTGTAGACATTGATGCCGAAAGCACAAGCACTATTACTATTGCAACAATTATTGGTGCTAAGTCAGAAAGCATTGTCGGTATAACCTTATCAAACAAAATACCCTTTTCGGTTATATAGCCAGCAGCTTGCATTTTGTCGGTATACAGTTTACCAAAACCGCCAAGGAAATAGCATCCTCCCGCAACAATAACTGCAAACACAGTTGAAATAACTGTACCCGTTTTTACAGATTTCTGGTCTTTAATTGAATAGAATTTACCAACCATTTGCGGCAGTCCCCATGTGCCAAGCGAAGTTAGCATTACAACAAAAAACAAGAATATTGGATTTGGACCAAAGGTTGATGTAAACTTTTCGCCCGCTGTATCACCTAAAGACTTAACTGCAGCGGCTAAACCACCGTTATCATCAAGCACAGCAAATACAACTGCAACAATACCCACAAGCATTATAATGCCTTGAATAAAATCATTTATTGCCGTTGCCATATAACCGCCGAAAATTACATAAACACCCGTAAGCACAGCCATTATAAGCACCACTGCCCAATACGGAATTGAAAATACGTTATTAAATAATGATGATAAACCATTATAAAGCGAGGCGGTGTATGGAATTAAAAACACGAAAATTATAAAAGAAGCTAATATTTTAAGTTTACTTGAATCATATCTCTTTTCAAAAAAATCAGGCATTGTTTTTGAGCCTAAAGCCTGTGTCATAATTCGTGTACGCTTGCCCAACACAAGCCAAGCAAGTAAAGAACCAATAAAGGCATTTCCAATACCAATCCAAGTAGATGCCACACCAAAGTTCCAACCAAACTGACCTGCGTACCCTACAAATATAACTGCCGAAAAATATGATGTACCATATGCGAATGCCGTAAGCCACGGCCCTACCGAACGTCCTCCAAGAACAAATCCGTTAACATCTGT
>JAZUOS010000039.1:0-51019 GCA_045604765.1 Acutalibacteraceae bacterium
TCCCGGTGCAGGTATGTATAATAGTGACCTTTGGGTTGAATTTATGACCAAGGGCTCTGAACATTATCATAGCTATGGACATATTCTTGCCGAAGGCGGCCTTCTGGATATTCTCTATATTGGTGTTAAAACCTGTGTTTATCCCTGCCTTATCTTTATCGGCATAGGCGCTATGACCGACTTTAGTCCGCTTATTTCAAACCCCAAATCACTTCTTTTGGGCGCAGCTGCTCAGATTGGTATTTTTGCTACCTTTATCGGTTGTATTGCACTCGGCTTCCCGCAGGAAGCTGCCGCTTCAATCGGTATCATCGGTGGCGCTGACGGTCCTACCGCTATTTACACGACGTCAATTCTTTATCCGAGTCTTTTAGGTGCTATTGCGGTTGCCGCATACTCATATATGGCACTGGTACCCGTAATTCAGCCGCCTATTATGAAGATGCTTACAACCAAAAAAGAGCGTCAGATAGTGATGAAGCCTCTACGAACTGCAACAAAGACCGAAAAGATTGTGTTCCCGATTGTTGTTACAATTTTTGTTGCATTGTTAGTTCCATCGGCTACTCCACTCGTAGGTTGCTTAATGCTTGGTAACCTTTGGAAAGAGTCGGGCGTTGCCGACCGTCTTTGCAAAACAGCGCAAAACGAGCTTATGAATATTGTTACAATATTCCTTGGTATATCGGTTGGCGCTACCGCAACAGCAAATGCGTTCCTTAACCTTGATACCCTCAAGATTATGGGTATGGGTATTGTTGCCTTTGGTATCGGTACCGCAAGCGGCGTATTGCTTGCAAAGCTTATGAACCTGTTCACAAAAAACAAGATAAACCCACTTATTGGCTCGGCAGGTGTATCTGCAGTGCCAATGGCGGCGCGTGTGTCACAGTCGGTTGGTCAAAAAGAGAACCCCTCAAACTTCCTTCTTATGCACGCTATGGGACCGAACGTTGCCGGAGTTATCGGCTCAGCCATTGCAGCCGGTGTACTCATCGCCCTCTTTGGCTGATAGCTGGTTTGAGTAAATTTGCCCGTAACTTGATTTTTACAAGGGGCGGTGTAAAAAACACAGCACCCCGGCGAAAATCGGCATTACAAACAAATTTCTTTCAAACTGTTTTTAGTTCGTTATTTATGTATTTTTAGAATACAGAAAGGATTATTAAATCATGGCAAATAAACCTTTATATATTACAGATACCATTTTGCGTGACGCTCATCAATCGCAGGCGGCTACCCGTATGCGTATTGAGGATATGATCCCTGCGCTTGAGCGACTTGACAAAATTGGTTATTGGTCGGTAGAATGCTGGGGCGGCGCTACATTTGATTCTTGTATGCGTTTTCTTAATGAAGATCCATGGGAAAGACTCCGCACCATCAAAAAGCATATGCCCAACACCAAGCTGCAGATGCTTTTCCGCGGCCAGAACATCTTAGGCTACAAGCACTACGCTGACGACGTAGTTGATATGTTTGTTAAAAAGTCAATCGAAAACGGTATCGATGTTATCCGTATTTTTGACGCGCTTAATGACCCCCGTAACTTAGAGCAGGCAATCAAGTCTTGTAAAGAGCACGGCGGTATCTGCGAGCCTGCTATCAGCTACACCATAAGCCCAGTTCACAATGAGGAATATTTTGTAAAGCTTGCAAAAACACTCGAAAATATGGGCGCCGACGTAATCTGCATTAAGGATATGGCAAACTTGCTGCTTCCTTACGATGCATATTCACTTGTTAAAAAGCTTAAAGAAAGCGTTAAGGTGCCGATTCACCTTCACACACACAACACTACCGGTACAGGCGATATGACCTATCTTATGGCTACACAGGCAGGTGTTGATATTGTTGACTGCGCTTTGTCACCGTTTGGTAACGGTACTGCAAACCCTGCTACCGAAGCGCTTGTTGCAACCTTGCAGGGCACTGAGCGTGACACAGGTCTTGACCTTGAAAAGCTTTCTGATGTTGCAACCCATTTCCGCGGCGTTGCCAACAAGATGAAGGCCGAGGGCACACTTGATCCCAAGGTGCTCAATGTTGACGCAAAGACCCTTATTTACCAAGTACCAGGCGGTATGCTTTCCAACACCATTTCTCAGCTTAAGCAGGCCGGTAAAGAAGATAAACTTTACGAGGTTTTGGCTGAAGTGCCGAGAGTTAAAAAAGATTTCGGTTACCCACCACTCGTAACACCTACCAGCCAAATCGTTGGCACTCAGGCTGTTATGAATGTTATCTCGGGCGAGCGTTACAAGATGGTTCCAAAGGAATCAAAGGCGCTTCTCCGCGGCGAATACGGCAAATTGCCCGCAGAGGTTAACGAGGAGGTTCGCAAAAAGGCTATCGGCGACGACGAGGTTATTACCTGCCGTCCTGCAGACTTGCTTGAACCCGAGCTCGAAAAATATGCAGCCGAAATGAAAGAAAAAGGCATTGGCAAATCTTATGAAGATGTGCTTAGCTACGCCCTCTTCCCACAGGTTGCAGAAAAATTCTTTGCAGTACGCGACGCGGCGCCGCAAGAAGAACCCGCAGTTCGCGAGCTTATTGTAGAGGACCTCTCAATCTAATGCACAATGCACAATTCACAGTGCACAATGAATAAAACAAAAGACACTGCTTTAAAACAAAAGCAGTGTTTTTTACTTTTGTTGCAAAATGTAAGAACTTGTGGTATTATTAAAACATAAAATTTAAGGGGGATGCAATATGGATATTGATCCAAAAAAAGGCGGCAAATGTTGGTCTTGTAAATATTGTGAGGATGTTGGTACATACCAATATGAAGATTATGTGTCATATATGCGAAAATGCACCAAATACGGTCACGAGTACGTGGATTCGTGTCAGACCTATTGTAGTGACTATGTTTGGGACGGTCACACACCCGAAAATAGTTCGTCATCTTCGTCAAGTAGCTATTCGTCGAGTAGCTCGTCCACCTCTTCGTATTCGTCCCCATCATCGAGTTCGTCATCAAGCACAGGTAGTGGTTGTGGTGTAGCAATTGTGATTATTCTTATAATTGCGGCGCTTATTGGCGGCGGATTGTTTTTTGTACCAAAAATATTTGGTAGCGCAAAGAAAGCCGGCGTATCACAACAAGCGACTGCTGTGGTGTATAATGTAAATTATTCGCTTAATATGCGTGATGCAGCATCATCAACCAGTAATGTTATAACAACTATACCTAAGGGTGAAACGGTATATATAATTGAAATGGGTACTGAGTGGCATTATGTGCAGTATGGTGAATACCAAGGCTATTGCTCGGCCGATTGCTTGCAAATACAGTAATTAAATGCATAATGCACAATGAATAAACCACAAGACACTGCTTTAAAACAAAAGCAGTGTCTTGTGCATTTTATAATTATGCATTGTGCATTGAGCATTATGCATTATTTAAACGGTTTTCCGTTTGAATCAAGAATTGAAGTTCGGTTTACCACATAGCAAAAATATCTGCCGCTCTTTTCAAAAAACGTGGTTAAATAAAGCTCGGGGTTAAGGTTTTCTGTGCTGCCTGCGGGCAGGGTGATTTTTAAAACGGTGTTGCCGTCTTTTGTATCGATCGAAAAAGCTTTGATTTTATCGGCAACCTCTAACTCTTTAATATCGCCCTTTTTGGTTTTCTTTAAAACGGCGATGCTGTTACTGCTCAAAAATTCATTCAAAGCGTCTTTTGTTTCGCCGTCGTCATCAAATGTGATGACAAACTCAGCCGCTGCAACATCGCCGGCCTTTTTTATCGGCTCTGCCGCGGCAAAAAAGCGTATGTAAGGCGGGCAAACAGCGTTTAGCTTTTCGGGCAAGGTAGAAATATCATAATCATCGTCTAAAAGACGGATATCAACCACCTCGTATTCGCTTTCAAAGCCCAAAGATAGCGGCAACGCAAAGGTCATATAAAGGTGGGGGTTAAAGCCCTCGGTATACCAAACGGGTAAGTCTGCCCGACGAATAACACGCGACATAAAGCGAGTCATATCAAGGTGCGAAATAAATCTCATTCGGTCGCCCTTTTGATAAAAAAGCCTAACGTTTTTCAAAGCAAACACCCTTTCCATAAGAATTTGCGCCGCAGCCTGCGCATTTTTCGCGACAGTTCGGAGTGGTTGTTTCAGCATGAGCCGCCATATTTTCGCGAATTAAAAATTCCTTAGTGATGCGATAATCAAGATGCTCCCAAGGGGTAATCTCGTCAAAGCTACGGGTGCGATTAGCATAAAATTCGGGCTTTACATTACACTCGTCAAAGGCTTCAAGCCATTTATCCATCTTAAAGCACTCGTCCCAACCGTCAAAACAGCAACCTTTTTTATAAGCCGCATATATTACAGCGCCAAGTCTGCGGTCACCGCGGGCAAAAACGCCCTCTAAAAAGCTGGTCTTATTTTCGTGATAGTTAAAGGTGATTTTTTTGCTTTTTATGCTGTCTTTAAGCAGAGCCTGACGGCGCATCATCTCTTCACGGGTAATCTGCGGCTCAAATTGGAACGGTGTGTGCGGCTTTGGCACAAAGTTTGCAACACTGATTGACACATTAACCGCCTTGCCCTTTGGCTTTTCGGGTATTTGGTAATATAGGTCAACTATTTTTTGAGCCAGCTCTGCAATGCCGACAATGTCTTCATCGGTTTCGGTGGGCAGTCCCATCATAAAATAAAGCTTAACAGCGGTGTATCCGCCTTTGAATGCCGTGGCACAGGTGCCTAAAATATCATCTTCGGTAATATTTTTGTTTATAACATCACGAAGTCTTTGCGTGCCCGCCTCGGGCGCAAAGGTGAGGCCGCTTTTTTTAAGGCGGTTGATTTTTTGCATAAGCTCTTCGCTGAAATTATCGATGCGAAGAGAGGGAAGCGATAGGCTTATCTTGTCGCACTCGGTCCAGGCCAGCATCTCATCAAGCATTTCTTCAAGGTGGGTGTAATCGCTGGTTGAAAGGCTGGAGAGTGATATTTCTTCGTAGCCTGTGTTTTTGCAGAGTGCATGGGCCTGTCGGTTTACAACTTCGGCGCTTTTTTCACGCACGGGACGATAAATATAACCTGCCTGGCAAAAACGGCAACCGCGAATACAACCGCGAAAAACCTCTTGTACTGCACGGTCGTGCACCGCTTCGATATATGGCAAAACAAAGCGGTCGGGGTAATAACTTTCGTCAAGATTTTCTTCAATGCGTTTTTCAATTACTGCGGGGGCGTCACCTTTAGGGGTTATAGCCGCAATAGTTCCGTCGGTGTTATATGAAAAATCATAAAGCGAGGGCACATATACGCCCTTGCTTTTTGCAGCCTCGCGCAAAAAGTCTTGCTTTGTGCCACCGTTTTTCTTTATTTGCTTATACAAATCAATAACCTCAAGGTCAACCTTTTCGCCCTCGCCCAAAAAGAAGATGTCAACAAAGTCAGCCAATGGCTCGGGATTGCAGGTGCACGGACCACCCGCAACAATTATGGGGTAAGAGTCGTCGCGGTCGGCAGCCTTTAGTGGAATACATCCGAGGTCGAGCATGGTTAAAATGTTTGTGTAAGATAATTCGTATTGCAGTGTAAAGCCTACGAAATCAAAATCGCGTATCGAGTCGCGGCTTTCGAGCGCGTAGAGAGGTATGTTTTCATCACGCATAACCTTTTGGGCATCAATCCAAGGCGCAAAAACACGCTCGCACCAGATGTCCTCGCGTTCGTTAAAGAGCGAATAGAGAATTTTCATACCAAGATGGCTCATACCAATCTCATAGGTATCGGGAAAACAAAAGGCAAAACGCACATCAATTTTTGTTTTGTCTTTTATAACCTGATTAACCTCTCCGCCCGAATAACGACCAGGCTTTTGCACTGTAAGAAGCAGTTGTTCTAATCTTTTATTATTCATATCTTCACCAAAAATTTTATTTTAACTAATGATACAATAAAATTGTGCCGCTTGCAATGATTTTATTGAAATTTTAAGTAAAAAAATCTTTTATTTTTTACACAATTGTGATATAATGCATTATGTATAAATATCTGTAAAAGGGGGCGTGTGCCGTGAAGTTAAAAAAGAGTATTATAGTGCTGCTGGCAATATGCATTAGCTTGTGCTGTTGCGGCTGCGCATTTGTTGATAATACCGACGAAATGGTATCTCCGCCCGAGCTTACGGGTGAAATGTCGCCCATAGCAGACGCCCTTTATAAAGCGGCGGGTACTGGCTGTGACCTTAAATATCCAACCAAAGGCACGCACCGATCGGCAATAATTTTAGAGGATATTAACGGCGACAGCGTTTTTGAAGCCTTTGCTTTTTATAGCACCAGTGATGATGAAATGACCACAATGCACATAAATGTTATATGTCAGCAAAGTGGCAAATGGGTTTCGGTCAGCGACCAGACGATTGTTGCCACGGGCGTCGAGATGGTAGAGTTTTGTGACCTTAATGATAATGGAACCGAAGAAATTTTGGTAGGCTGGGATGTAAACGGCAGTAGTGAAAAGCAGCTGAGCGTGTTCGCCTTTAACCAAAGCACGTTGACTCAGCAGTTGTTGCAGCCATATACATCGTTCTTGTGCTGTGATTTGGACAGCAACGGAACTAACGAGATATTTGTGCATCAGCTTAATACGGCAGAGCAAAGCAACAAGGCAATAATTTATAATTATAACGAAAACGGTATGGCGCAAACGGCGGGTTGCATTATGGACGGCGGTGTAAAAAGTGCGACACGTCCCGTGTTATCGGTTTTATCAAACGGACAAAAAGCAATTTACATTGACGAAATTAAAGGCGTAGGCTCGGTGACTGAGGTGCTTTATATTTCAAAGGGCGAGCTTGTAAACCCGTTGCTTGATAATGTTAATTCGTTTGAAAATATTTCTACTTACCGTGCGGCATCAATCGAAACAAAAGACATTAACCGCGACGGTATATTAGAAATACCCGTAGCAAGCGAGTTGCCAAACGCCATAAGCGACGGCGAAAAGCTTTATTACACAAATTGGTGCTCATTTAATGGTGAAAAGCTTTCTGTGAAGCTGGTTACGGTAGTAAATACTGTTGATGGATATTATCTGACCGTGCCAAACTCTATGGTGGGCTATATCGCCGTATTTAAGGATATAGAAAGCCATGTGCGCGAGTTTTATCATTACGATTCTAAAAACGGGGTTTTAGGCAAACTGCTGTTTACCGTCATAGCTATAGACGCTGACGAGTGGGACAGCGGAGAATATGACCGTGGCAGCCAAACTGAATTGTCACGCACGGAAAACACCGTTTTTGTTGCAGAACTTGGCGAGGGCGCTAATACCTTTGCAATAACGGCAGATGTTATAAAAGATACATTTTATTTAGTAGATTAACGGAGGTGCGGTAGGTGAAAAGAATACTTATAGTAGAAGATGAGGTTGCAATTCGCGAATTTGAAGCAATAAATCTTAAGCGTGTAGGCTACGAAACGGTTGAAGCAGGTAGCGGCGAAGAAGCACTCGAAATATTTGACAACGACCCCGTAGGCTTTGATATGGCGCTTTTAGATGTTATGATGCCCGGTATGGACGGCTTTGCCCTTTGCAAAGAGCTGCGTAGCCGTTCAGATTCGATAGGCATAATAATGCTCACTGCAAAATCACAAGAGATGGACAAAATCAGCGGACTTTTGATTGGTGCTGATGATTATGTTACAAAGCCGTTTAGCCCGTCAGAGCTGCTCGCGCGTGTTGATTCGCTCTATCGTAGGGTTAGCAAAAGCAAGCCTGTGGCGGTTAATAAACCCTCAACACAAATCGAATCGGGCAGATTTGTACTCGATTTGCGTAGCCGTTCACTTTCAAAAGACGGCAAAAACATAGAGCTTACGCAGATAGAATTTCAAATTATGGAATATTTCTTTGCGAATCCCGACGAGCCCATCAGCAGAACGGTTATACTGCACAAAATATGGGGCGAGGAATATTTTGGCGAAGAAAAGATTGTGGATGTAAATATCCGCCGTCTTCGTATGAAGATAGAAGAGGATTCGTCTGACCCCAAATTTATTGTAACTGTTTGGGGCAGAGGTTATATGTGGGACACCACAGCAAGCTAACTGCACTAAAACGAATTTAAACAGAAAGGTGGGATTGCGCAGTGAAGATACCGTTTCATTTTAAAAGCATCGCAATGCGTTGGCTTTTTAAGGTTTATTTGATTATAGCTTTTGCCGTAGTGGCAATAGCCATAATATTATCAGCCTTGTTTGTAAATCTGATTTTTAACAGTGTGCAATCTCAGGCTGCCGATTACGCGCAAAGCTTTAGTGTGCTTTCGTCGGCAAACGCCGAAAACTTTTACGACTATGCAATAACCCTTTCTGACGATTTTGAGTATAAAAATAAAATTGAAATGCAAGCTTTAGGTGCCGACGGCAGAGTAATAGCGTCAACCACGGGCTTTCAGCCTTCAGACGCTTTAACCGAGGAATATAACCGCGCGCGAGCAGCTGCAAGCGGATTTTCGGTTTTTCGCGGCAAAAATTCGGGCGGTGAACGTATTATGGCTGGCACCACGGTGGTTTATGACTCCAAAGGTGAGCCGATAGGCGCGTACCGTTGGGTAACCTCGCTTAAAGCGGCATACAAAAAAATTAATATCACCGTTGCTTTAATTATTGTAACAGCAATAGCGGTTTTAGGCCTTTGCGCATTGTCGGGGCTGTTTTTCTTAAAAGCAATGGTGGCGCGCTTGCGTGATATGGGCAACATTACCCGTAAAATTGCAGGCGGTGACTTTGAAGCAAGAATCGAAGTCGAAAATAACGACGAAATCGGCGAGCTTTGTGAAACTATTAACTATATGGCAAGTGAGTTGCAAAACGCCGAAACAATGAAAAACGACTTTATATCATCGGTATCGCACGAGCTTCGCACACCGCTGACCGCAATACGCGGTTGGGGTGAAACGGCTAAAATGTCACTCGGAACCGATGAAGAATTGGTAGCTCGCGGACTTGATGTGGTATTAAGTGAAGCTGACAGATTATCGGGACTTGTAGAAGATTTGCTTGATTTTTCCCGTATGCAGTCGGGCAGAATGATAGTAAACAATGTAATGCCCACCGATGTGTCTGAGCTGCTGTGCAAGGTATCGGATATGTATACCGAGCTTGCCGTAAAGCAGGGTATAGAGCTGTCATACACACCGCCCATGCAAAGCTCAATTGTTATGAGTGACGCCGACCGACTAAAACAGGTGTTTATAAACGTTATTGATAACGCCGTAAAATATACCGAAAAGGGCGGTCTTGTGCTTGTGGCGCAAACTCGTGAAGAGGGCTGCGTGCGCATAGTGGTTAAAGATACGGGCGTCGGCATTCCCGCCGAAGATCTCGACCATGTAAAAGAAAAATTCTTTAAATCAAACAAAACGGTTCGTGGCAGCGGCATTGGTCTTGCGGTTGCCGATGAAATTATAAAACAGCATCAAGGCTTGCTGTTCATAGAGTCCACCGAGGGTGTTGGCACCACTGTTACCATAGTATTGCCGCTTTATGAAGAGCCCGAAGAAACACAACCCACAGAACAAATTATCGAGCCGCTTGAAAACGAGCAGCAAGAACTGCCCATTAACGAGGCGGAAACCGAAGAAGAACAAACTTTATCAGAAACAGGAGAAATCTAACTTGGCAAAATACACATCAATTGGCGGTCAGGCGCTTATTGAGGGTATTATGATGAAAAACCCTCAAAAAAAGACAGCGCTCGCCGTGCGCCGCCCCGATAAAACTATTGATATAAGTTTTGTAAATGACAAAAGCATAAAAGACAAATATGCGATATTAAGATTGCCTGTAATCCGCGGCGTCGTTACCTATATTGAAACAATGCTGCAAGGCTATAAGGCGATGATGAAATCTGCTGATATATCGGGCTTTACCGATATTGAAGAAGAAACCGACAAACCCAAAGACCCTAAAAAAGAATCGGCACTTACCGCTGTGATTATGACAGCAGGCTCTGTTTTGGGTATTGCGTTGGCGCTGGTTTTGTTTTTGGGTATTCCACGATATGCCGTAGCAGGACTCGAATGGCTTATAGGCGCGTCGTTTTCCAAGGTTGTGCGCGCAGGCATTGAGCAGCTCATTAAGCTTGCTGTACTGGTGCTTTATATGTGGGGAGTATCCTTTATGAAGGATATCCATCGCGTGTTTGCTTATCACGGCGCCGAGCATAAAACTATTTTCTGCTACGAGGCTGGACTGCCTCTCACAGTAGAAAACGTCAAAAAACAAAAACGTTTTCACCCACGTTGCGGCACATCGTTTTTAATACTTATGATACTTGTAAGTATGATAGTATCAACCGTGGTGCAAATGATTTTCCCCGGTGTTTATGATATAGCTTGGCTTTGGATTGCGGCAAAGATTTTGATGCTTCCAATAATTTGCGGCTTAGGCTATGAGGTTTTAAAACTTTGCGGTAAATATGACAATGTAATTACAAAGATAATTTCGGCGCCTGGCATGTGGATGCAGCGCATAACCACCAAAGAGCCCGAAGATGATATGATAGAAATCGCAATCGCGGCGCTTAAAGCCTGCGATGAAATTGAAGATACAATTCCCGAGGAAGAAACACAACAAAATGACGATATTTGAAGCATATAACGACTGCAAAAGGCAGCTACAAGCGGCAGGCATAGAGGATTATGTTTTTGAATCAAAGCAGATTATAAAGCACATAACCGGCTATACCAATGCGCAAATTCTTACTAAATACACGCAACCGCTAAATGAATTTCAACAAAATAATTTAACGGCTATAATAAAGCAAAGGCTTATACGCTATCCGCTGCAGTACATATTGGGCCGTTGGAATTTTTTTGGCCGCGAATTTTTTGTGGGTCCGGGCGTGCTTATACCACGTAGCGACACCGAAACCTTAATAGATGTTTGCCTTGAAAATTTAAAGACCAAGTCAAATCCGCGAGTTCTTGATTTGTGCGCGGGAACAGGCTGCATAGGTATTACTATAAAGGGAGAACGTCCCGACACCGATGTCACTCTGGTTGAAAAATTTGACGAGGCTTTAAGCTATACAAATAAAAATGCCGCTCATAATGAGTCAGATGTAAAAATTGTTAAGGCTGACGTCTTAAATACCGAGGGTGCCGACGAACTTTACGATTTAATTGTCAGCAATCCACCATATATCACCGATAATGATATGAAGGTTTTGCAGCCCGAAGTAAAATACGAACCCACTACCGCACTTAGCGGTGGAAATGACGGACTTTTGTTTTACCGCCATATTGCAAAAGAATATAAAAAGCATCTTGCCGAAGGCGGCGTTATGGCCTTTGAGGTCGGCGCAAATCAAGCCGAGGCGGTTTGTGAAATAATGAAGCAAAACGGATTTACAAATGTTCAAACTCGCAAGGACTACTGTGAAATCGACAGGGTGGTTTTTGGGACAGTGGTTTAAGTATAATATAACCAAATAAAATATTTGGAGGAAAATAATTATGGCAAAAGAAAAAACTACAAAAACAGTAGGAACCGACAAGACTGCCGAGGGTAGAGAAAAGGCGTTGCAAACCGCAATGGCTCAAATAGAAAAACAGTACGGCAAGGGCGCGGTAATGCTCCTTGGCGAAAATGCTGCAATGAATGTCGAACATATCAAAACGGGTTCAATGGCTCTTGATATGGCGCTCGGTATCGGCGGTATTCCGCGTGGTCGAATCATAGAAATCTACGGCCCTGAATCTTCGGGCAAAACCACACTCGCTCTTCACTGTGTGGCAGAAGCTCAAAAGACAGGCGGCACCGCGGCATTTATTGACGTTGAGCACGCGCTTGACCCCATTTATGCTTCGGCTCTTGGCGTAGATATCGATAGCCTCTTGGTTTCACAGCCCGACAGCGGTGAGCAAGCACTCGAAATTGCTGAAGCGCTTGTTCGTTCAGGTGCTATCGACATTATCGTTGTTGACTCGGTAGCGGCTCTTACAACCCGCGCCGAAATCGAGGGTGAAATGGGCGACAATCATGTAGGACAACTCGCACGCCTTATGTCACAGGCTATGCGCAAGCTTACAGGCGCGCTTTCAAAATCAAACTGCAGCGCAATATTTATTAACCAGTTGCGTGAAAAAATCGGCGTTATGTACGGTAACCCAGAAACCACCACAGGCGGTCGCGCGCTTAAATTCTATTCAAGCGTGCGCATAGATGTTCGCAAAATTGAAACCCTTAAAAACGGCAGTGAAATTATCGGCTCACGCACCAGAGCAAAGGTTGTTAAAAACAAGGTAGCACCCCCATTCCGCGAGGCTGAATTTGATGTTATTTACGGCAAGGGCATTTCAAAGGTTGGCGAGATTGTTGATATGGGCCTCGAGCTTGAGGTGTTAAAGCGTTCGGGCGCATGGTTCTATTATGGTGAAACCCGTATCGGTCAGGGCCGAGACAATGTTAAACAGCTTTTTGAGGACAACCCCGAGTTTGCCGCTGAAATCGAAGAAAAGGTGCGCGCTCGTTACGCCGAAATAATGGGTAACAAGGGCAAAAAAGAAAAGCCAGCTGACGACGAGCCCGTTATTATGCCGGTTGAAGCAGAGCCCGCAGCTGAAATTAAGCACAAAAAGATAAATATTGACATTGCGGTTGACGATTAATGAAAATTGTCGAAATAAAGCGAGATAAAAAGCACACCGTAAAGGTGCAACTTGATAACGGCAAGGCATTTAATTTTGATTTTGATTATTGGAATGATATTTGCCTTCACGAAAATGCCGAAATAGACGAGGCGATGTTAAATCATCACCTCAAAGAATCGGACTATATTCGCGCCAAAAGCCGAGGTATGTGGTTTTTGGGCCGCGCTGATTACAGCGAAAAAACTCTCTATGAAAAAATTATAGCAGGCGGCATTTCTAATGCCGCCGCGGCAAGAGCGGTTGCCCGACTAAAAGAGTTGGGGCTTATTGATGATAATAAACTTGCCTCACGTCTTGCAGAGCAGATGAGCGAAGCAAACATTTCAAAGCGTGAGGCCTATGCCAAGCTTTACCAAAAGGGCATACCTACGGATGTTATAAAATCGGTTTTAGAGGAAACGGTTTTTGACGAGGCGTCGCAGGTAGAGGCCGTAATACAAAAGAAATATAAAAGCAAAATGTCCGATAAAGACCAAATTCAAAAGGTCTACGCCGCGCTTATACGCAAGGGGTTTTCTTACTCTGCGGCGCGCGACGCAATAAAGAAATATACACAAGAAATAGAATATAACGAGGAATACTAATGTATAAAATCAGTATGGTGTCACTTGGTTGCCCCAAAAACCAGGTAGATGCCGAACAGATGCTTTACTCACTAAAGCAGGCAGGTTTTGAAATCGGTGTGCCCGAGGCAGAGGCCGATGTAATAATAATTAACACCTGTGGCTTTATCGAGGATGCAAAAAGCGAAGCGATAGAAAATATAATAGAAGCGGCGCAATATAAGGTTGACGGCAACTGCAAGGCGGTTGTTGTTACGGGCTGCCTTGCCGAGCGTTATCGTGACGACGTTACAGCCGAAATACCCGAGGCGGATGTATGCGTGGGGTTGGGCTCTAACAGCAATATTGCCGAGATTGTAAAAAATGCAATCGAGGGCAAGGCTCAAAACAGCTACGGTGCTAAAGAAAACTTGAATTTAAACGGCAAGCGTATTTTAGGCGGATGGCCGTTTACAGCATATCTAAAAATCGGTGACGGCTGTGATAACTGCTGCACCTATTGTGCAATACCAAAAATCCGCGGCAGAATGAGAAGCCGCACAATTGAGGATTGCGTGCTTGAAGCAAAGGAATTGGCGGCGCAGGGTGTTCGCGAGCTTATAGTTGTAGCGCAAGACACCACCGCCTACGGCACCGACCTTTACGGTGAAAGCCGCCTTTGCGAGCTGCTGAGTGAGCTTTGCAAAATAGACGGTATTGAGTGGATACGCACGCTTTACACCTATCCCGAGCGCATTACTGATGAGCTTTTAAAGCTTTTGGCGAGCGAGAAAAAGCTTGTAAAATACCTTGATATTCCTATTCAGCACGCGAACGGTGAAATTTTAAAAAGAATGAACCGCCGTGGAGATAAAGACGCACTCTTGGCTCTTGTAAAAAAAATAAGAGCGACAGTGCCAAATGTTACTCTTCGAACCACCCTTATCACAGGTTTTCCAGGAGAAACCGAGGCGCAGTATGAGGAATTACACAACTTTGTGCGTGAAGCACAGTTTGACCGCCTCGGCTGCTTTACATATTCTGCCGAAGAGGGAACTATTGCGGCGGAATTACCCGACCAAATTGACCAGCAAACCAAGCAAGACCGCGCCGAGCATATAATGGAAACTCAGCTTGACATAGCTGCGTCTTGTAACGAGGCAAAAATCGGCACGGTACAAAAGGTGCTTATTGAGGGCTGGGATGATTACATTAAATGCTACTACGGCAGAAGCGAAGCCGACGCCCCCGAAATTGACGGCAAAGTCTTTTTTATGGCAAAGGAACAACTTTTAATTGGCGACTTTGTTGATGTTAGGATAAATGATATTATAGAATACGACTTGTTAGGAGAACAGTTATGAATACACCAAACAAATTGACACTCGCTCGTATGATAGCAACACCTATATTTATGGCTACAATGCTTATTGAGTTTCCATATCACTATTTAGTGTCGCTTATTCTTTTTGCAGCGGCATCACTTACCGATATGATTGACGGCAAAATGGCTCGCAAATATAACCTTGTTACCGATTTTGGCAAGTTTTTAGATCCTCTTGCCGACAAAATGCTTACAACTGCGGCATATTTAGGCTTTATGTTTTTGTATTCGGCAGCGGGTGGTAGCTACGGCTGGCAGATGACAACAATAGTGTTTATTGTGTTGTTCCGTGAGTTTATGGTATCATCCTTACGACTTGTTACCGCAAAAAGCGGACTTGTTGTTGCAGCAAACATTTGGGGCAAGCTTAAAACCGTGAGCCAAATGGTAGGTCTTGTGGCAGCGCTATTCTTCTACACACTTATAGTTGATTTCGATCTTTCACAAATCCAGCCCATTTGCGATACAATAATAATGGTACTGTTCTGGATTTCGGCAGTTCTTTGCGTAATTTCAGGACTGATTTATCTGAACGAATGTAAGGACTATATAAATTCATCAAAGTAACGCCTTCTCCTTTGAGGAGAAGGGGGACCGCTTGCGGTGGGTGAGGTGTAAACGCCACTGCGTTTTAAATTGGAGTTGATGTAATTGTTTGAGTTATTAAAAGAAGATATTAAGGCTATCAAAGACCGAGACCCTGCGGCAAAATCCTCGCTTGAGATTTTTCTGCTGTATCCCGGTCTTAAAGCCATTAGAATGCACCGTCGCGCGCATAAGCATTATTTAAAGGGCCACAGCTTTAGAGCAAGATATATTTCACAAAAAGCGGCGCGCAAAACGGGTATAGAAATTCACCCCGGCGCTACAATAGGACGTCGACTTGTTATTGACCACGGCACAGGTATCGTTATTGGCGAAACCACCGAAATCGGTGATGACGTACTAATTTATCAAGGCGTTACCTTAGGTGGTACGGGTAAAGATGTTGGCAAGCGTCACCCAACCATTGGCAACCGCGTTATGATAAGCGCAGGCTCAAAGGTTTTAGGGCCTATTACCATAGGTGACGATTCGCGTGTTGCGGCAGGTGCTGTTGTGCTTAAGGATGTGCCGCCAAACTCAACAGTTGTGGGTGTGCCCGCGCGTGTTGTGCGTCAAAACGGCAAAAAGGTAGTAGCACAACCTCTTGACCAGATTCACATCCCCGACCCTGTTCAACTTGAACTTGATAGTCTTAATAAAAGGCTTAAAGAACTTGAAGCAAAAATAAAGGAGTAACCCCATTATGAAGATTTTTAACACTCTTACACGACAAAAAGATGAACTTGTGCCCATTACACCGGGCGAGGTTAAGATATACGCCTGCGGACCTACCGTTTATAACTATATTCATATAGGTAATGCCCGTCCGCTTTGTGTGTTTGATGTGTTGCGCCGATACTTAGAATGGCGCGGCTACAAGGTAAACTTTGTTCAAAACTTTACCGATATTGACGACAAGCTTATCAAAAAGGCAAACGAAGAGGGTATTACCGTGCCCGAGGTTGCCGAAAGATTTATAAAAGAGTTTTGGGTAGATGCCAAAGGGCTTAACGTTCGCGAGGCTACAGTGCACCCAAGAGCCACCGAAAATATTGACGAAATTCAGAGAATTATCGGTGAGCTTGTAGAAAAGGGTTATGCCTATACTGCGGGCGGCGACGTATACTTCCGCTCTAAAAAGTTTGACGAGTACGGTAAGCTTTCGCATCAGCCACTCGAGGACCTCGAAGCAGGTGCGCGTATTGCAACCGACGACATAAAGGAAGATCCTATGGACTTCTGCCTTTGGAAAGGCGCAAAACCGGGCGAGCCATATTGGGAATCTCCTTGGGGACAGGGCAGACCGGGCTGGCATATTGAGTGCTCTGCTATGGCGGAAAAATATCTCGGCAAAACCATTGATATTCATTGCGGCGGTCTTGACCTTATATTCCCGCACCACGAAAATGAAATTGCGCAAAGCGAGTGCGCAAACGGCTGCGATTTTGCTCACTATTGGATGCACAACGGTTTTATTAATGTCGACAATCATAAAATGTCAAAATCGTTGGGTAACTTCTTTACCGTTCGTGATGTTGCCGAAAAATATGGCTACGAGCCTATTCGCTATTTGATGATTTCTTCACAGTATAGAGGCCCTATTAACTATTCTGTTGATATTATCGAGCAGGGCAAAAATGCGCTCGAGCGTCTTTACACCTGCCGCAACAATATTGATTTCGCATTACAGAACGCGGCTGACGGCGGTGAAATTCCTGCATTTATTGAAGAAAGAAAGCAAGAATTTATTACCGCTATGGATGATGACCTTAATACCGCCGATGCCTTGGCTGCTGTGTTCACGCTTGTTCGTGATATAAATACAGCAATAGCAAACGGCGCGGGCAAAGACACGCTTAATGCGTGCGCAGAAATTTTTGACGAGCTCACAGGCGTTTTGGGTCTTGTTTATAACCGCAAAACCGAGACGCTTGACAGCGAAATAGAGGAGCTTATTGCAAAACGCACCGAGGCTCGCAAAGCGCGTGACTTTAAAACCGCTGACGAAATTCGTGACAAGCTAAAAGAAATGGGTATTATTCTTGAAGATACCCCGCAGGGCGTAAAATGGACCAGAGCATAAAACTTGAGCCGATAGGTGGGGGCAAGTATATATATGTATCCCCCCACCACGCCTTTGGTACCGATGCTGTGCTGCTTTCAAACTTTGCCAAGGCAAAGAAAAATGATAAGCTGGTTGACCTTGGCACAGGTTGCGGCATAATTGCGTTTTTAATGCTACGCGACGGCAAAGGCATAAGCGCATACGGCGTTGATATATCGAGCGAGGCTATAAAGCTTGCAAATAAAACAAAGCAGGAATTCGCCTTTGATAAATTTACTCCCGTTTTGTCTGATTTAAAGGATTTAAAGGGCAAGGTGCCTTTTGGCTCAAATACACTTGTTACCTGCAATCCGCCCTACAAAGCGCCCGACGCAGGGCTCAAAAACCCCGACTCAGTCAAAAGCGTTGCGCGACATGAGGTTGAGTGCACACTCGAAGATATAATCGCAGTTGGCGCAAAGCTTTTACAAACGGGCGGCAGACTTTGCATGTGTCAGCGCCCTGAGCGACTTGCCGAAATGATGGCGCTTATGCATAAATATAAGGTAGAGCCTAAAAGACTCCGCCTTGTGTGTAAATGCGTGGGAGCTTCGCCGTGGTTAGTGCTTTTAGAGGGACGACGCTGCGGCAATATAGGCCTTACTATAGAGCCTACACTTTATGTTGAGGACGGGCACGGCAATTTTTCGGATGAAATGATTGAGATTTACGGAAGTTATAAGGAAGCGTATCTATAATGAGTGGAAAGCTTTATATAGTTGGCACACCGATAGGTAATCTTGAGGATTTTTCGCCTCGCGGCAGAAGAATTTTACAAGAGGTGGATTTTATCGCTGCCGAGGACACTCGCGTAACGGTAAAGCTGCTAAATCATCTTGGCATATCTAAGCCTATGGTGGCATACTTTGAGCATAATAAAAAAGAACGTGGCAATATTGTGATAGAACGAATTTTATCGGGTGAGAACTGCGCGATTGTTACCGATGCAGGTATGCCTGCAATATCTGATCCGGGCGAAGATTTAATTCGCGAATGTCACGAGCAAGGCATCCAGGTTGAGTCGGTACCGGGCCCCACGGCTTTTGCAACGGCGTTGGCGCTGTCGGGTATGCCGAGCGGCAGATTTTGTTTTGAGGGCTTTTTGTCGGTCAATAAGCCTTCAAGAAAAAAACATCTTGAAGAAATAAAAAACGAGCGCCGCACACTCATTTTTTACGAGGCGCCGCACAAGCTTATAAAAACACTTGATGATATGTATGAAGCATTAGGCGACCGCAAAATTGCCGTTGTGCGCGAGATTACCAAAATTCACGAAACGGTAATGCGGACAAGCTTTAGCGAGGCAATAGAATTTTACAAAACACAAGAACCTCGCGGCGAATATGTTTTAATTATAGAAGGTGCAAAGGAAGAAACCATAAACTATACATTAGACGATGCGGTAAAGCTTGCAAAAAAACTAATAAATGAGGGACTACCTGCTTCGACTGCGGCGAAAGAGGCGGCAGGTGTAACAGGCATTAAAAAAAGTGATATATACAAGCAAATGCTAAAGTAAAACGGTGGTGCAGTATGAACGAAAGAGATAATTTTGAAATTAACTTCGACGATAAGTATGAAGAAATTATCGCCGCAATGCAAAAAAAGCAAGAAGCAGAATATGAAGACATAGTGTCAGATTCAAGCCTCAAAGACGGCAAACATATATATGAGGATATAAGCTCAAGTTCTTCGGGTAAATATAACAAAAAAACAAAGGGCTTTAAAGCTTGGTGGAAGCATCTTACGCGTGGAAAGAAAGCGGCGCTTATCAGTGCAACAAGTGTCGTTTTGGTAATTGCAATACTGCTTGGTTGGTTTTTTACCTACTTTAAATATAATTACAATTCAATAACTACCGACCCCGACGAGTTGGGCTTTACAAACGTTAAAGAAAAAGGCGTTATAAATATTGCGCTTTTTGGTGTTGACTCCCGCGATGAAACGGTTTTTAAGGGCAATACCGACAGCATTATGATTTTAAGCCTTAACACCAACACAAAAAAGGTTAAAATCTTTTCTATTATGCGCGACACCTTCGTGCCTATGGAATATCAGGGCGACAAGTATTTCGGTAAGATAAATTCGGCGTATTCAAAAGGCCCTGAGCACGCTATAAAAACCATAAATCAAGCGTTTGATTTAGATATATCAGAATATGCAACCGTTAACTTTTACGGTATGACCGATATTATTGACGCTGTAGGCGGTATTACCGCCACTGTGACACAGGACGAGCTTACCTGGAAGGGTAACGATCATCCAAATCTTAACAATTGTATGGATGAAATTTGCAGCGAGATGGGGCTAAACGCTAAAAATTATTATATTCATACCGCAGGCAAGCAAACACTTAACGGTGTTCAGGCGGTGGCTTATGCCCGTGTGCGTCATTGCACTACCGTTTGGGGCACGCGTGATGACTTTGGCAGAACCGACCGTCAGCGGCATGTTATGCAAGAGTTGTTTAATAAGGCAATTACCATGAAAAAAACACAGTATGTGAGCCTTATAAAAGCACTTATTCCTTGTAGCGAAACCTCACTTTCTTATTCGGATGTTTTAGGCCTCGCGGTGAATATATTGTTAAGCTCACCCACCTTTGAGCAATACCGTCTGCCTCCATCAGAATATCAAAGCGACTTTTTAATGAAGAGCCCTTCGGGATACGGTTCGGTAATTTATTACGACCTTGATTACGCTGCAAAATTGATAAACTCAATAATATATGATGATGTAACAATGGAGCAGTATGTAGAGCTTAATCCTATTGAAACAAACAATTGGTATTATGAAATGACAGGTACCGGCGGCAGAAGACCGTCGTCAAATACAACCACGTCGTCGGTGCAACAGCCAACAAACTCAAGCGAGCCCGAAGAATCAAAGCCTTCGAGCGAACCCGAGGAATCAAAACCCTCAAACGAGCCCGAAGAATCAAAGCCTTCGAGTGAGCCTGAGGAGTCAAAACCCTCGAGCGAACCCGAGGAATCAACCCCCTCGAGCGAACCCGAGGAATCAACCCCTTCGAGCGAACCCGAGGAATCTAAACCCTCAAGCGAGCCCGAGGAATCAAAGCCTTCAAGCGAGCCTGAGGAATCAACCCCCTCGAGCAAACCTGAGAAATCAGAGAATTCGGGTGAGCCCAGCAACAGCTAATGGTAAAAACACAAAAAGGGGACAAATGTAGTGGATAAAAAAAGTACCAATTGTGAAAGCTGTGCCAATTATATATATGACGCAGAATATGACGAATACTTTTGCGACTGCCGTCTTGATGAGGACGAAATGGCACGGTTTTTAACCTCGCAAACATTTAATTGCCCCTATTACAATTTTTATGATGAATACAAAATTGTTCAAAAACAAAACTAAGGGAAAAAGAAATGATATTTAAAATTTATGCTTTAATAGCAGCGGTCATAACATTGCTGCTTGACATTCCGTTTGATATTTTTGGGCAAAGCTATTCAATATGGGCGGTGCCGCTCATATTGGTTGGCGTATTTGTTGCGTTAATTATTTTACACATAGCGGTATTGGCGTTTAGTATTTTGATTGTAAATCTTAATAAGCCCGCCCGTGATACTAATTTTTTCAGAGCGTTGATAAACGGTTTTTTGCAGATAGCTTTTTCACTGCTTCGTGTAAAGGTACACGCAACGGGGCTTGAAAAAATACCGCAGGATGCGCCGTTTTTGCTGGTGAGCAACCATATACACGAGCTTGACCCCGCAATAATTTATTACGCCGTGCCCAATTCTCGAATCGCCTTTATTGCAAAAAAAGAGGTGCGTGAGCTATATTCCTATGTGTATAAAGCGTTACATAAACTAAGTGGCTTGCCAATTGACCGCGAAAACAATCGCGAGGCGGCAAAAACCATCATAAATGCCACAAAGCTTATAAAAGAAAAAACAAATTCAGTGGCAGTTTTTCCCGAAGGGTATGTAAGTCTTAGTGGCGAACTGTTGCCAATACGCAACGGCTCGTTAAAGATTGCCACTAAATCGCAGGCGAAAATTGTGGTTTGCACCGTTTGGGGAACAAAAGAAATACCCAAAAATCTTTTTCGCCGCAAAACTGATGTATACTTTGATGTGTTAGAGGTGATCGGCACAGCTGAAAACCCCCACACAGCCGAGCTTGGCGAACACATATATGACAAAATGAATGAAAATTTAAAAATATTAAAAAATAAAAACAGCAATAAGATAGAAGGGGAATAAAAATGAATATTGCTTGCATATTTGCTGGTGGAAAAGGCACAAGAATGACCATTGCAGATAGGCCAAAACAGTTTTTGGAAATCGATAATAAGCCCATTTTATGCCACACGATAGAACATTTCGAATACAGCAAAAATATAGATAAAATTATAGTTGTTTCGGCGGTAGACTGGATAGAATATACAAAAGAAATTATCAATAAGTATGATTTTAAAAAGGTAGCTTGCGTTATTGCTGGTGGCGACACGGCACTTAATTCACAATATCTAGGTTTACAGGCTGCTGCGCAACTGACCGATGATGAAAATTCTATTGTATTGGTTCACGACGGTGTTAGGCCGCTTATTAATCAAAAGTTAATAGATGATTGCATTGATGCGGTAAAAAAACACGGAAATGGAATTACTACAGCACCCGCAATAGAAACAATCACAAGAACCGACGACGAAGGACGAATAATAGATATTATTGAAAGATCAAGTTGTCAAATGGCAAGGGCACCACAAGCCTTTAGGTTATATCAATTGCTGAAATGTCACGAAAGATCGGTTAGCGAAGGGACACATAATTTTATAGATTCTGCGAGCATGATGCGTTATTACGGAATGGAACTCTATACTGTTTTGGGGCCATCTGATAATATTAAGGTTACCACCGCAACAGATTATTATATTTGTAAGGCGATGCTTTCAGGGGGGGAATAAGTTGTCATACTTGAACGAGGATTTAAATAATATATCACTTTTTCTACGCGAGCATAATTTTGATAACTGCCACATTACAATTACAGGCGCCACTGGACTTATAGGTTCTCTTATAGTAAAGGCCATTGTTTATTGTAACAATCAATATAATACGAACATTTCGGTCAGGGCATTTGCAAGATCGAAGAGTAAGGTTGATGAAATATTTAAGGATTATATTGATGAAAATGTAGAGTTTGTATATCAAGACATTACAATGCCGATTCCTCAAAATTTAAAAACCGATTATATTATTCATACCGCCAATCCTACGGTTTCAAAATATTTTATAACTAACCCTGTAGAAACCATAGAAATCATATATACCGGAAGTAAAAATGTCCTTGAATATGCGAAAAACGTTAACGCTAAAAGCACAGTTTATTTGTCTTCTATGGAAGTGTTTGGAGCCACAGATGTGCAAAAAGAAAAAGTGCTTGAAAAGGATATAGGCTACCTTGATATTCTAAACGTGCGTTCGTGTTATTCTGAATCTAAGCGACTTGTGGAATGTATGTGCAAATGTTATGCGGAAGAATACAATATGAATGTAAAAACCGCAAGATTAGCGCAGGTGTTTGGCGCGGGAGTTTTAAAGGGAGAAAACAGAGTGTTTGCTCAGTTTGCAAGAAGCGCCATTAATGATGAGGACATAGTGCTTCACACCACAGGAGAATCGGTGGGAAATTATTGCTATACATCTGATGCAATAAAAGCCATTTTTTTACTGCTGGTTAAAGGAGAAAGCGGTCAGTCATATACGGTTGCAAATGAAAACTCCACCATCGCTATAAAGGATATGGCAGCAATGGTTGCTCAGGAAATAGCTCAAGGTAGAATAAACGTTATATTTGATATACCAGAAGGAAACACTTTTGGATATGCGCCGCCAACCACTATGCATTTGTCTTCAGAAAAACTGAGGCAGCTTGGCTGGAGGCCACAAGTAAATTTAAAGGAAGCATATATAAGAATGATGCAAGAAATGTAAAAAAACGCACCTGTTTGAATGTGGTTTTCAAATAGGTGCGTTAAATTACTTTTTAGGAAACTCTAATTTATATGGCATGTGATTTTTTCGTTTTTCTGGAGGAGGTAATTGCATATAATCACCAAAGATGTTTGTTAAGGTCTTTTCCAACTTGTTTGGAAAATTCATTGCGATACCCTCAAAATCTATTGAGCGCAACGGGAAAATGTCATCTTTTGAATAAGTTTGTGCAAACACGATGGTGCTGCAAAAAAATCCATAAGCATCAGAATCTTTATCGTTGTATTTGCAACTAGCGCGCATTGCCTTGTTATAAAGAAATTTGTGCGAGACAAAAAACAGGTTGAGAAAAAACCATGCAGCAGCGGTGATAATGTGTGCAAGTTTAGCCTTTGTTCCGGTATAAGGAACATGTGGGAAAGGAATGTGCTTTAAAATTAAAAGTTTGCTAAAAAACCAGGCTTTATAGGCTTGCTTTTTTAAAAGTTTGTCGGTGGGAGCTGTATTGTCCAAAGGAAAGATATCAAGGAAAATGCCCTTTGGATATTTTAGTTTGCGCTCTTCCTTTGTTACGAAAAGTGAATCGTTAATTATAATATGTGTGTTCATGACAGGGTAATCGTCAAACTCTTCCGCGTTTACGATTGTGTACTTGTCGGGAAACTTTTCTTTGAACAATTTAGTCATCTTATCGTAGTCTGCTCGCGGCATTGCTATATCTATATCATCGTCCCATGGTATAAATCCGCCGTGTCGCAATGCGCCGATTCCTGTACCGGCAAAACCAAAATACGAAAGGTTGTTGTCATCACAAATTTTTTTAAAATCACTAAAAATTTCGAGCTCATAACCTTGTACTTTTTTTAAAATATCAGGATCGTACTGACCAGACACATAAATCAACTCCAGTGCAATATTACGAATTTATTATATCAAACTATACTATGTTTGTCAATAAATCGTGTCTGGTAAAAGGTTGTTGAAAAAGCAAGGTTGTTGTGATATAATAAATAAAATTATGCTGTTCAAAATAGATCATATTTCTCTCAAAATAGTTATCTGTTTTTGGAGGTGTTTATGAAAGGTTACAAATACAAACTGCCTCAGCAGTCTCGAAAGAAAAACTTTCTGTTCAATATGATGGGCAGTCTTACAAATGCAATAGTTTCTATGATGCTATTGGTGGTAGTTAGCCATATTGCAGGTGTTTCTGACGCAGGGGTTTTTTCTGTTGCGTTTTCGACGGCGCAGATGATCAATGCGATATGTGTTTTTGAAATGCGCAATATACAGGTAACAGATGCTAATCGGGAATTTTCTTTTTCAAATGTGGCGTCTTTTAGAATGGTAACCATAACGGCTGCATGGTTGTTTTTTGCCGGCTTTGCCACAATTCGAGGTTACCACGGCGAAACGCTTTGTGTAATGATTGCTCTTATAGCGTATATGTCATTGTTGTCGATTTCCGATCTTTTTCAAGGAAATATGCATCTAAATGGCTACTTGAGCCTTGCGGGCAAGAGTCTTACATGCGAAATTTTAATGGCGGCAACAGCTTTTGCTATTACACTTTTGATAACTAAAAATCTTTTGATTTCGGTGGCGACAATGATAGCCGTTGTTGCGGTGTGGATTTTTTTATATGATATTCCAGTCAGTAATAACTTTGTTAAATTTAAACCAACATTTAATTTTACTGCGATAAAAAAGATGTTTTTATGTGCGTTGCCACTTTTTTTATCAACGTTTTTGCATCAGTATATTTTTAATTCGCCTAAATACGCAATAGAAGAAGTGCTGTCAAAAACCGATCAAGCGCATTACGGTTATCTAGTTATGCCAGTTTTTGCCATAAATCTTTTGAGCATATTTGTTTTTAGACCGCAGCTTATTTCGCTGTCTAGCGATTGGGCAAACGGAAAATTTCAAAGCTTTAAAAAAACGGTAGTAAAGTTATATTTGTGGGTAGCCGCAGTAACGATAGCAGCGCTTATTGGTGGCTATATGCTAGGAATACCTGTGTTAGAACTGCTGTATAACGCCGAGCTTTCAAGCAAAAAGAGTGTTTTTGTGGTTTTGTTGGTTGCGGGCGGATTTAGTGCGGCAAGCACCTTGACACTTACGCTTTTTACTACTATGAGAAAACAAAAGCTATGTCTTATCGCTTATGCGGCAACAATGGTGTTTTCGCTTGTTGTGCCGGATATTTTAACAAAGCATTACGGTCTTATGGGTGCGGCACTGTCATACCTTTGTGAAATGGCATTGCTATTTGCGATTATGTTTATATTGTTTGTGATTAATATAAAACAAGGAGAAGAGTGATTTTATGAAAATGTTTGCATTTGTTGAAAAACGCAAGTCTATAATTGCGGCAATAATATCAATTTTAATAATAGCACTTGCGGCGGTATTGTTTTATAAATACGAGGTCGCAGATAATCATAATCGACCAATAAAAAGTTATACAATAGGCGGCATTACATCGGTTGACGATTCGATAACGGTAAGCGCAGGACAAACCCTTGTTCAAAATTATATAAACGATAATTTAAATTATGAACAAATAGGGTTTGCGGCCCAAGCGACAAGCAAAGACGCGCTTTTGACCGTTTCAATAACCGACGGCAAGCAACTTCAAACGGAAACATTTAAACAAAACGAACTTTCTACGGGATATACCTATATAGAACTTGATAACAATTTAAAAACCTTAAATAAAGTTGATTTAAAACTTTCGTTTACAGCCCAAAAGGGTAACTTTGTTTTTTCTGCCAATAAATCTATAGATGTGCCCAACAGCAGTTGTACGCTCGATGAAACAGATTGCGAAAAAAACATTGTTGTAGATTTAAGGACATTGAAAAATAAGATCGGCGATGCAAAATATATAATATTAGCATCAGCAATAATTCTCTTTCTTGTAGCAATGGTTGTACTTATAAAATGTGGCTGCAAAAACATAGCGGTATTGACGGCGATAGCACTTTCTTTCTTTTGCGTAATTTGTTTTGCTATTTTTCCACCGTTTACCGTCCCCGATGAAAAGACACATTTTTTAAGCTCGTATCATGTTTCAAATATGCAAAGATTTGATTTTACAGATGAGCAAGCGGCTCTTCGTATGAGGGCGTGCGATTATGAATATATGGAAAACAGCAGCAACTCTTTGTTTAGTCAAGGCTATGTAAAAGAAAAAGGTTTTGATAAATTCCTTGCTGATGATATACAAACCGTTACAACAAAGTATGGTTATATGACAAATAAAGCCGTACCTCATTTTATGAGTGGATTAGGCATCAATGTCGCAAGACTTTTCAGAATGGGACCGTATTGGACATTTCAAATGTCGCGTCTTTTTAATGCTATAATGTGCATAGCGATGATATATTTTGCGATAAAGATAATCCCGTATGGTAAAATTGCGCTTGCTGCAATTTCACTTATTCCTATAAATTTGCACATAATGGCCTCCTGTTCTTATGACAACTTTACTTTTGGCGGTGTGATTTTATTATTTGCGTATATTGTGTACCTAACGCATGCGGATAAACAGATCGGTTGGAAACAACTTTTGATTTTAGCAATAATGATAGCGCTTGTTGTTCCACAAAAAATAGTCTATATAGGCGTAGCCGCACTGTTGCTCGTTATTCCTAAAGAAAAATTTTCAAAACCACGACTTCATTTTGTTTTCAAGTGTTGTTTAGGACTTATGGCTGTTGTTGCAATCTTTGCTTTTCAGTTAAACAATGCATCAAAAGTAACTGCCGAAACGGTAACAAACTCAACAACAGCAGGCTATAACATAGGTTACGTTTTGGGAAATCCAGGTCAGATGGTGATGATGCTTTATGAAACTATTCTTAAGCAGAGTGACTTTTATGTAAAATCACTAATTTCGTTTTTTGGATGGTTTGAATTCCAGACTCCGTGGTTTATGGCTATGCCATATATCGCAGTGTTATGTATCGCGTTTATGCGAAAAAGCGATGAGCCTAAAGCGGAGGGATTTGTGCAAAGAATGTACGCGTTAGTTTTGTTTGGAATAGTATTTTTACTGATAGAGTTTTTGCTGTTGGTAGACCACACCCCTATGGGAAGTGCGACCGTTTTAGGTGTTCAAGGAAGATATTTTATTCCGGCATTACCGCTTTTGTTTTTCTTTTTACGAAACAATACTGTCGAACTTAAAAAGAGTTTCGATACTAAAATGATGTTCTTATTGGTATTGCTCAACAGTGGGATTTTTATCTATTGTTCATCACAAATAATATAGTTTATGGTAAAGGAAAGAAAAATGAGAAAATCAATCTGTTTGTTTTGCGCAAATTATCTACCGAATCTTGGCGGCGTAGAACGATATGTTTATAATCTTGCTAAACAACTTTTGGAATTGGGACACAGTGTAACTGTGGTAACCTCAAATGTTTTCGACCTGTCGGGATATGAGGTATCAGACGAGGGCATCGAAATATTCCGTATGCCTTGTTACAATGTTATGAAAGGCAGATACCCCATTTTAAAGAAGAACGCCGCTTTTAAAAAATTGGATAAACAACTGTCTGAAAATCACTTTGATTTGGTAGTTATAAATGCAAGATTTTACATTCATAGTGTATATGCGGCAAAGTTTGCACACAAAAACAATATTCCAATGCTTACTATAGAGCACGGTTCAAGTCACTTGTCTGTAAATAATAAGTTTTTAGATTTCTTTGGCGAAATTTATGAACACGCACTAACAAAAGCGCTAAAAAAATATTGCAAGGACTATTACGGGGTGTCGCAAGCGGCGTGTGATTGGAGTGGGCATTTTGGAATAAAATCAAAAGGAACGCTTTATAACGCAATAGATATTGAAAATATAAAATCGTTAGAAAACCAAAAAGTATGTTCATATCGCAAAGAATATAACATTTCTCAAGATGCGACAGTTATAACTTATACCGGTAGACTTGTAAAAGAAAAGGGTTCTTATGAATTGTCCGAGGCTTTTGACGGTTTAAACGACAAAAACGCATATCTTTTTATTGCGGGAGACGGCGAACAGTTTGATAAAATTGCAAATATTTCTGTCCACAACAATAGAGTAATCACACTTGGCAAAATTGATTTTAACCATATTGTTGCACTACTCAGCGAATCGGACATTTTCTGTTTGCCAACAGTATATCCTGAGGGACTTCCAACGTCAATACTTGAGGCTGTAGCACTTAAAAATTTTGTTATAACAACTACCGTAGGCGGTGCAAAAGAACTGATTACGGATAATACTTTTGGTATTTTACTTGAAGATAATTCTGTTCAAAAAATAGAAGAAGCGTTAAAAATAGCATTATCTGATAAAGAAATGCGTGTTGCGGCTACCGAAAAGTGCTACGATAGACTTTTGCGGAATTTTACCTGGCAAAAAACCGCTGAAAAGTTAGAAAGTTTAGTGAAATAAAGAGGATGTAAAATGAAGGTTCTTATCATTATTCCCGCCTATAATGAGGGCGAAAATATTGAGCGTGTAGTCACCACCATAAAAGAAAAATGTGCACAATACGATTATCTTGTTATTAATGACGGCTCACGCGACAACACAGAAGAAATATGCATAAAAAAAGGCTATCATTTTGTAAGCCACCCTGTAAATTTAGGGCTTGCGGCTGCTGTGCAGACGGGTATGCTTTTTGCTCATAAAAATGGTTATGATGCCGCAATTCAGTTCGACGGTGACGGTCAGCACGACCCCGATTATATTGCCGCTATGGCAGATGAAATTGAAAAGGGATATAACATAGTAGTGGGCTCGCGATTTGTAACCGACAAAAAGCCCAAATCGCTTCGTATGCTTGGTAGTAATTTAATTCAGTTTGCTATTAAATTAACAACCGGGAAAACCCTTAAAGACCCAACATCCGGTATGAGAATGTTTGACAAAAAGATGATAAAAAAACTCGCTTTTGGTGCAGATTTGGGTCCCGAACCCGATACCGTAGCATTGCTTGTTCGCGGCGGCGCGACATTCAGCGAAATTCAGGTTGAAATGCACGACCGAGTAGCAGGAGAAAGTTATCTTAACTTTGCAAACTCAGTAAACTATATGATGAGAATGTTTGTGTCAATTCTTATCTTACAATGGTTTAGAAAGGGGTAGAGTATGAACGGATTAATTATTGCACTGATTGTTGGTTGCGTTTTTACGGCGATTTTTGTTTTAAGAAAAATTAAGAAGTCACAGTTTAAAATAGGCGACACTCTTTATTGGCTATTTTTCTGCTTGTTTCTTTTGCTTATGTCTGTTTTCCCAAAAGCAATTTTTTGGGTGTCTGATTTAATCGGATTTGAATCTCCGTCTAACTTTATATTTGTAGCAATAATATTTTTGCTGCTTGTTAAAATATTTTTACTCGATGCCCGAGTATCAAAAAACGAAGATAAGCTTACAAAGCTTACACAAAAATATGCAATAGATAACGAAACAAAAGAAATATAGTAAATACACAAACAACCCCTCGAAAGAGGGGTTGTTTGTGTATGGGGATGAATATGGTGGGCGCCTTAGTCGGCGGTGCAGACACCGACAAGGCTTTTATAAAAACTATGCAATTGCCCAAGGGGACAGAGGGCAAAGCACAGATTTTAACAAATTTTTAGTTGATCGTATTGCGGTTGGTTTTTAAAAATGCGAACCTTATACTCAACATAATTTTCGGTTTCTCTCTTTCGTGAATTGGCTGTAATACCTGCGTTTTGCATGGTGCAAAGCAATTTAGATAAACTGTTTGAAAACAGTTTTATGTCGCCGATAGCAGCTTTTCTTATGGGCTTTACGACTTCTTCGCGGACTTCAGTTTCGGGCTCGGTGGGGTTTAAAATGTTTTCAACAAGTTCCTCTGCTTGAGTGAGATTTAGTCCGTCGGCAATTATTTTATCAAGCGTGCCGTCGCGTTGCTCGGCAGGCAGGCGCAAAAGCGCGCGTGCGTGGCGCTCGGTAAGGCCTGCTGAAAGCAGACGAGCTTGAATTTCGGGCGAAAGCTTAAGCAGTCGCAGCTTGTTGCTGACGGTCGAGTTTGCCATACCAAGCTGCACGGCGGCTTCGGCTTGGGTTAGACGAAATTCGGTAATAAGGGTTTGAATGGCAATCGCCTCTTCAAAGCAGTTAAGATCAGCGCGCTGCATATTTTCGGTAATGGCATAAAGAGCTGCTACCAAATCACTTGTGCGGTGCAGTACACACGGCACACGGCGAAGTCCCGTCATTTTTGCGGCGCGAAGTCTACGCTCGCCTGCAATGAGCAGATATTTACCCCCGTCGGTTTTGCGAACGGTAAGCGGTTGAATTATGCCGTTTGCCGCAATGCTGTCAGCGAGCGACTGCAGCTCGTATGTATCAAAATGCCTGCGTGGTTGATTGGGGTTTGTGACTATATCGTCGGGCTTTAGCATAAGTAATTTTTTGTCTGCAAAGGTGTGCATCGTTTTCCCTCCTTGCAAATAAATTTTAACTAAAAATTTTGAGGTTGTAAAGCAAAAGCGGTCGTGTAAAAATGACACAAAAAAATAAAAAGCGCTTTATTTTAAAGCGCTTTTTGCTATTTTACCGCCCATTCGGGGATATTTTGGTAGAGTTTGCGATACCTTTTTTGAAATTATAAAGGCGCGAGCCTCATTTTCGCGCAAAGTTTCGCATATAATTGAGGGCTTTTCGCAGCCAAGTATCTTATAAGCGTTGGTGGCAAGCGACAATTCCTCTTTGGCTGATGCGCCCTTCATAGCAACAAATTGCCCGCCAACTTTAACAAACGGTATGCAGTATTCGCAAAGCACGGGTAGGTTGGCAACGGCGCGCGCGCAAGCAATATCATATTGTTCGCGGTAGTCCTTGTTTTTGCCGCCGTCCTCTGCGCGCATATGCACGGTTTTTGCCTCTAATTTTAATTCGTCGAGCACGGCGTTTAAAAATATGAGGCGTTTATTAAGCCCGTCCATAAGAGTAAGCTCTATATCGGGGCGCGCAATTTTTAGCACCATTCCGGGAAAGCCTGCGCCCGTGCCGACATCTATAATTTTGGCGTTTTGAGGCGCCTCGACATTTTTAAAAAACAACAGACAGTCTAAAAAATGTTTATAAAGCACTTCTTCTGGTGCTGTTATTGCGGTAAGATTCATCTTTTCGTTCCATTCGACCAACATATTACCATATATATTCAGTCGCTTTATTGCCGAGTCGTCAAGCGTTAAACCAAACTCCTGACAAATAGGAGTAATTTTTTCAATGTTAAAATCTATCATAAAAACCTCTATTTAGAAAGATATATTAAAAGTACCGACACATCAGCGGGGCTAACGCCCGATATGCGCGACGCCTGACCTATGTTTTCGGGGCGAATCTTATTAAGCTTTTCTACCGCCTCAAGTCGCAAACCCTTGATTGACGAATAATCAAAATCGGCAGGAATTTGTTTGTTTTCGAGTCGTAGCATCTCGTCAACAGCCGCTTGCTGACGGCAGATATAACCCTCGTACTTAATTTCAACCTCAACCTTTTCGCAAATATCATCTGAAAGCTCGGGGCGCTCTTGGTCAAACGGCGCCAAACACTTGTAATCAAGCTGAGGGCGTTTTATAAGGTCTGCAAGTCGGCAACCGGTAGTAAGCGGTGCGGTTCCACGGCTTTCAAGCAACTTGTTGAGCTTGGGGTTAGGCGCTAAAAACGTATTGTTTGCACGGTCGATTTCTTGATTTTTAAGATTTATGCGCTCTAAAAATCTGTTGTATTCTTGTTCGCTTACAAGACCTAGGCTATAACCTATTGGCATCAGTCGTTCGTCGGCGTTGTCTTGGCGAAGAAGCAAACGGTATTCACTGCGCGAGGTCATCATACGGTAAGGATCCGAGCAACCTTTTGTTACAAGGTCGTCAATAAGCGTGCCGATATATGATGATGAACGCGAAAGGACAAGCGGCTCGCGACCGATTATTTTGTGAGCGGCATTAACACCTGCAACAAAGCCCTGCGCGGCGGCCTCGTCATAACCCGACGAGCCGTTAAACTGACCCGCGCCGTAAAGACCCGGATGCTCTTTTATTTCAAGTGTAGCGTAAAGAGCCAATGGGTCGATGCAGTCATATTCAATAGCATAAGCTGCGCGCATAATTTTAACATTTTCAAGACCCTTTATCGTGCGGTAAAATTTAAGTTGAACCTCTTCGGGTAGTGAAGACGACATACCTTGCAGATACATCTCCTCGGTGTTTTCGCCGCAAGGCTCAACAAACATTTGATGGCGTTGCTTATCGGCAAAGCGCACAATTTTATCTTCTATACTTGGGCAATAACGCGGCCCAACACCCTCAATATCACCGGCATAAAGCGGTGAGCGATGCAGATTTTCGAGTATTACCTTTTTGGTTTCGTCGTTGGTATAACCTATATGGCAAACAACTTTATTTTCGGGTGGGGTAGTGGTTGCAAAACTAAAGGGTACGGTGTTGTCATCACCGTCTTGGGTTTCAAGCTTAGAAAAATCTATGCTTGCGCGGTCAACACGCGCGGGTGTACCCGTTTTAAAACGGCGAAGCGGAATGTTAAGCTTGGCAAGTGATTTTGAAAGCTCGGTTGCGGGGAAATTGCCGTCGGGACCGCTTTCGTAGTTTATTTCACCAATATAAATTCTGCCACCTAAAAATGTACCCGTTGCAAGAATTACGCATTTGCACGCGTAATCAGCGCCAAGGCGGGTGATGCAGTGCCACAGTCCATCTTCTCGTTTTTCTATATGTATAATCTCGGCCTGCTTAACATCAAGGTTTTCTTGTTTTTCTGCCGCGTGCTTCATATACGTGCAATATTCTCGTCGGTCAATCTGCGCGCGCAGTGAATAAACCGCAGGTCCTTTGCCACGGTTAAGCATACGGCTTTGTAGTGTGGTGGCGTCGGCCGCCTTGCCCATTTCACCGCCAAGTGCGTCAAGTTCGCGAACTAGGTGGCCCTTTGCGGTGCCACCAATTGATGGGTTGCAGGGCATATTGCCGACCCAGTCAAGATTTATGGTAAACATAACTGTTTTACAGCCCAGTCGCGCAGGGGCCAAAGCCGCTTCAATACCTGCGTGCCCACCGCCTATAACGGCTATGTCATATTCTTCTGCAAAATATTCTTTAATCATATAAATCCTCTTTTACAGACGAGCTGTGCTCGCCCCCACATAATAAATTGTGAAAATTTACTTACCAACACAAAATCTTTTAAATATTTCATCACAAACCTCGTTTGTAACTCGTTTGCCCGTAAGCTCAAGCAGCGCGGCAATAGCATCGTCAACACAAACGCCTACGGCGTCAAGTGTCATACCGCAAAGCAGCGCGTCGCGCGCAGCGCACACCGCATCAAGCGCTCGGCGAACGCAGTCGCGTTGTCGCTCGTTTATAAGCACGGTGTCATCGGGGGAAAGCATTTCGATTTTGCAAATACGGTTAATTGCCGCGCAAAGCTCGTGGTATCCGTCACCCGATTTTGCCGAGAGTTCAACAATTTCAAAAACGCCCAAATCGGCTTTATCAAAAGCGGCATCAAGGTCGGTTTTGTTAAGTATAACAATGCACTTTTTGCCTTTTATACTATCAAGCAGCAGCCGGTCATCATTATCAAGCGATACAGAGCTGTCGAAAATCGCCAGCAAAAGTTCGGCATTATTAATTTTTTCTTTTGCGCGGTCTACGCCGAATTTTTCTACCGTGTCGTTGGTTTCGTGAATACCCGCAGTATCGGCAAGATTAAGTGTAATATCACCAACGGCAACAACGTTTTCTACAACGTCGCGGGTGGTGCCCGCAATATCGGTAACTATTGAACGGTCAGAGCCGCAAAGCAAATTCATAAGTGTTGATTTGCCAACATTTGGCTTGCCAACTATGGCGCAGTTTATACCCTCGCGAATAATTCTGCCCGCGTCATAAGTGGAGATTAATCTCTCGCATTTTGTGTGGCACTCATCAAGCAACGCTGAAAAGTTTTCTTCGCTTAAATTTGGTATATCTTCGTCGGGGTAATCGGCAAACGCCGCCAAAGAAGCCGCTGTTTCAAGCAGTTTTTCTAAAATGTTTTGTGTGTCACGGCTAATGCGACCCTCGCGCACGCCGCGTGAGATTTTTGCCGCAGCATCATTTCGCGCGGATATAAGCCCCATAACGCTTTCAGCTTTGGTAAGGTCAAGCTTGCCGTTTAAAAAAGCACGTTTGGTAAATTCGCCGCCCGTAGCGAGCGCTGCGCCGCATTCTAAAACGCGTCGCAAAACCTGACGGGCAACAACCGTGCCACCGTGTGTTGATATTTCTACAACATTTTCACCGGTATAGCTTTTAGGTGATTTAAAAACTAAGGCTACCGCATCGTCTAAGATATTTCCGTTATTATCAATAACCTTTCCGTAAGCGGCTTGATATCCGTCAAGCTCCGCAAGACTTTGGCCCGAAAAGGCTTCAAAGCATTTATCGGCAACACCTATAGCGTCATCACCCGAAATTCTTATAACACTGATACCGCCCTCACCCAAAGGCGTGGCAATAGCCGCTATTGTGCGCTCGCCCATAAAACCACCTACTTTAAATGTTAATCACAATATTTTAACATATATTAGGCCGTTTTTCAATATTCTTATTTTATATTGACGAAATGGCATATTTCTATTATAATAATATAGATTATAATACAATTTAGCCTCAGGAGGTTTTGTATATGAGAAACGAACTTTTAAAATTACTAAGCCAAAATGCGCGCTATACCGTAGAGCAGTTAGCCGTAATGCTTGCAGCCGATACACAGGCAGTCGCGGCCGAGATTGATGCGCTCGAGAAAGCCGGCGTTATTTGTGGATATAAAACCGTAATAGATTGGGAAAAGGTGGACGCTACAAGCGTTTCTGCAATAATTGAGCTTAATGTTGTGCCAAAGGCTGACCTTGGTTTTGAAGAGGTTGCCGAAAGAGTTGCTTCTTACCACGAGGTAGAGGCCGTTTACTTAATGTCGGGCGGATATGACCTTAATGTTGTTGTAAAGGGTAAAAATTTGCAAGATATTGCGCGCTTTGTAGCGCGTGAGCTTGCAACCATTGACTCGGTTACATCAACCGCGACTCATTTTGTTATGCGACGCTATAAAGAAATGGATGTAAAGCTTTTTGACGAGGAGACTGACGATAGGGGGACATATTTGTTATGATGGACTATTCAAAAATACTGTCTCGTACCGTGCAAAACATTAAGCCATCTGGTATAAGAAAGTTTTTTGACATAGCCGCTACAATGGACGATGTTATCTCTTTAGGTGTTGGTGAGCCTGATTTTCAAACACCGTGGTCGGTGCGAAAGGCAGGTATAACCTCACTCGAAAAGGGAAAAACTAAATATACCTCTAACTCAGGTCTTGAAGGCTTAAGACGAGAAATTTCAAATTATATAAATCGCAAATGCGGCGTAGAGTATGACCCGCTTCACGAAATTTTAATTTCAGTGGGTGGCAGCGAAGCAATAGATGCTACCCTGCGCGCTATCATAACACCCGGCGATGAGGTTATTATTCCTCAGCCGTCGTATGTGTGTTACGAACCCATTACCGAGCTTTGCGGCGGTGTGCCTGTTATAATTGAAACTTTAGCAGAAAACGATTTTAAGGTAACACCCGAACAGCTTGAAAACGCAATAAGCGACAAAACAAAAGCGCTGATTTTGCCATATCCTTGTAACCCAACGGGTGCGATTATGGGAAAGGCCGATTTGGAAGCTTTAGCACAAATTTTGCGAGATACTAATATTGTGGTAATTTCGGATGAAATTTATTCAGAGCTTACCTTTGCCGAACGCGACCACGTGTCGATAGCATCTATTGACGGTATGCGCGAACGCACAATTCTTATAAACGGTTTTTCAAAAACCTTTTCTATGACTGGTTGGCGATTGGGCTTTGCTTGCGGACCGGGGGAGATTATTTCGCAGGTTACAAAAATCCATCAATTTGCAATAATGTGCGCGCCCACCACCGCGCAGCATGCAGCGATAGAGGCGCTGCGCAACTGTGACGAGGCGGTTGCTGATATGAAGGCAGAATACAACCGCCGCCGCAGACTTATAGTTGACGGCTTTAACAATGCGGGGCTTACCTGCCGAGAGCCCAAGGGTGCGTTTTACGCTTTCCCATGTATAAAAAGCACAGGGCTTACAAGTGAAGAGTTTTGTGAGCGTTTACTCCAAGCAAAGCATGTGGCAGTGGTTCCGGGCACCGCATTCGGCAAAGGCGGCGAGGGATTTGTTCGAGCATCATATTGCTATAGCACAGAGCATATTATAGAAGCTTTAAAACGAATAGACGAATTTGTTAAGGAGTTAAAGAAATGAAAAAGAAAGGCTTAATAATTATAATTGCAGTTATTGCTGTGGTTGCTGTTATTGCAATAGCACTTACAAGTTCTTACAACGGTTTTGTTGATAAAGAAGAGGCTGTAAAAACCGCGCAGTCAACAATATCGGTACAGCTTCAGCGTAGAGCTGATTTGATACCTAACTTTGTAAGCACGGCAAAGGGCTATTCTGATTATGAGCAGTCAACCTATACCGCTGTAACCGAGGCTCGTTCCAAAGTGGCGGCAGCATCGGGCGCCGAAGAACAGGCGGCAGCCAGCGCGCAGCTTGACAGTGCGATTGATATTTGGGTAAATGCCGTAACCGAGGCATATCCCGAGCTTAAAGCAGACCAGCTTTATATTGATTTACAAACCGAGCTTGCAGGCACCGAAAATCGAATTGCGGTAGCACGTAAAGACTATAACGATGCGGCAAGCGTTTACAATAAATCTGTTCGTCGTTTTCCCGGCAGCCTTTTGGCAGGCATCTTCGGCTTTGAGCAGGTAGAGTATTTTGAGGCGGACGAATCCGCTAATCAGGTGCCACAGGTAAGCTTTGACTGATTATGAAAAATAAAATTTTAAGGGTAGCGGCACTTGTTCTTGTGGCTGTTATGGTATTATCACTCACCGCTTGCGGCAAAAAAACACGCGAACAGTATCCGCAGCCTACTGAAAGGTTTTTTGTGAACGATTTCGCTGCAGTGATAAGCGAAACCGATGCAAACGATATTTATACTAAAGGCGTGGCGCTTCAAGAGGCGACCGATGCGCAGGCCGTTGTTGTAACGGTTGACAGTCTTGACGGCAAGCCGATAGAGGATTACGCTTTAGAAATAGGCAGACAATGGGGCGTGGGCGCCGAGGATAAGGACAATGGAATTGTGATTTTATTGTCCAAAAGCGACCGCGAAATATATATTGCCGTAGGCTACGGTCTTGAGGGCGCGTTGCCAGATAGCAAAACAGGCAGAATAATAGATAACTACGGTTTATCTTATTTTTCAAGCGATAATTTTTCAGCAGGGCTTGTAAATATTTATAACGCAGTTGTTAACGAGGTTTATATCGAATATGGCATGAAGCCGTCTGAAAATTATATACCTGCAGAGCTTTTGCCTGAAACACAAAGTGACAGCGGCTCTTTTAGCGAAATATTAATTTCGTGGATAGTGCTAATTGTTTTGGTGGCGCTTTATACAGGTATATTTGGCAGAAGAGGCGGCTTGTTTATATTCGGCTCGCCGCGCTTTTTTACGGGCGGATTTCATCACTATGGCGGAGGCTTTGGCGGTTCGTCGGGCGGCTTTGGTGGATTCAGCGGCGGAGGCGGCTCGTTTGGCGGAGGCGGCTCAGGACGCAAATTTTAATTTTCTTCCCCTTGCCTAAAGGGGAAGTTTATTGTGTATCAACAATTAAGAAAGAGGTGGAAAAATGTCTGAACAGTTTAACAATAAAGATTATGGTGAATATTTTTCTGCCCTTGAAAAAAGTCTTGAACGAAAATCTCAAGCAGAACAAAAGCCACAGTCCAAACTCCAATCCGCAAAAACGGTATATGGCGGGGTTTTAAAGGTCAGGCCGTGGGTTTATACGGTTTCGGTTTTGCTGGTTATAACACTGATACTTGTAATAGCCATACCAAAAAAGGCAAAGGCACAGCCACAAACGCCGGCCGAAACCCAAAGCACAGAAAACGTTGTCAGCAATGTTAAAGATGAGGTTGTTGATAAGGTGAATTATTTTGCCGAATTTGGTGACCAAACACAAGAAATAGCGGCTGATATAGTCAGTGGCAGTGTTATTGTAATTGACTGCAAAAACAATATGGTTGTAGCGGCTAGAAATGCGCGCGAACGTTGCTATCCCGCTTCTACCACCAAGATAATGACCGTTCTTACGGCGGTTGATTATATAACCGATTATAACGATACTTTAACCTTTAGTTATGCAATAACCGACCCGTTCCATAGGCAAGAAGCTACTATGGCAGGCTTTGCCGACGGTGAGACCGTAAATATGACCGATATGCTCTACGGCGCGATTTTGCCGTCGGGCGCTGATGCCACGGCGGGTATTGCCATAAAAATCGCGGGCAGCGAGGAAAAGTTTGTAAAATTGATGAACAAAAAGGCCGAGCAGTTAGGTCTTCGCGATACACATTTTACCAACGCAAGCGGCCTTTTTGATAAAAATCATTACACAACGGCAGAGGATATGGCGGTAATCATACGCGAAGCGTGCAAGAACGAATTGTGCTATAAAATTTTATCGACCTATCAATACACAACAGCCGCTACGCCTCAGCACCCCGAGGGTATACCTCTTACCAGCACGCTCTTTAGTTATATGTACGGCACCGAGCCCGAAGGCGCCGATATTTTGGGCGGAAAAACAGGCTTTGTAAACGAATCGGGTTATTGTATAGCCTCGTTCGGTAAAAGTGACGGAGAAAACGAATATGTTTGTGTAACCTTTAAGGGCGCGGGACTATGGCCTACTGTTTATGACCAATTTCATCTTTATGAGCGATATGCGAAATAATATCTTGCAAAAGTGATATAAAAATGTTATTATGTTTTTATATATGATATTATCTTAAATCTTAATTTGTGTGAGGAATAAAATGGAAGAAAAAACTATAAATATTATGGACCTTGTGATGCTCGCGTGGCGTCGTATCTGGATAATTGTTTTAGCAGCGGTTGTGTTTGCTGTGGCGGCCTTTGGTTATTGTAAGATTTTCTTAACTCCGTCATACAGTGCGACGGCATCGATACTAGTAACAAACGGTGCTGTTACTACCTCTTATGATGAAACAACCGGCAAAATCGCAAGCAGCGATATTTCGGCATCTCTTTATCTTGCCTACACCGTAGTAGATATACTTAACACACCTGATATTTACAAAAAAGTTGCAGATCAACTTGGTAAAGACTATAGTTATCAGAGCCTTATGGGCAGCTCCTCGATAGCAAGAAGAAGCGAAGAGACATTGTTTATCGACATCACCTTCTCAAGCACCGACCCAAAAGAAGCTATGCGTATGTCCAACAAGTTTGCAGAAATTTCTTGCGACTACATACCAGGATTTATTCCGTCTGCTCGTGCAAATGTTGCGTCAACAGCTATCAAGTCGGTAATGACCTACCCACGCACTCTTATGACAACGGGTGTTGCAGGTGTGCTGGGTGCAGTTGTGGCATATATAGTGGTATTTATCATCGAATCTATGAACCGTGCAATCAAGGGCGAAGAAGACTTTGCAAACAACTTTGATGTGCCGTTATTGGGTGCCGTTCCCGATTTTGAAAATGCAGAGTCGGCTGGGTACCGCAAACACAAAGGTAGAGGAGGATACAGCAGTGGCTATTAAGAAAAAAGAAGACAGCAAAAGCGCTGTTATGAATATAAGCGAAACCCGTCATGTTCCCTTTGCTGTAGTAGAGGCGTACAAGGCTATTCGTACTAACCTCACATTCTTGTTGGCATCAAGCGAAACGAAGGTTTTTGGTATAACAAGTCCCGAAGCGGGCGAGGGCAAGTCGACCACCGCTGTTAATATGGCTATTGCGTTTTCTCAACTTGGTGACAAGGTATTGCTTATTGATGCCGATATGCGGCGCAGTTCTATACACAAAAAATTAAAAATAGAAAATAATGCGGGCCTTTCTAATGTTTTGGCAGGCTTTAACAAATATGAAGAAGTTGTTACTCGCATAAGCGAAACAATGGATGTCTTAACCGCAGGCCAGGTGCCACCCAACCCGTCAGAGCTTTTGGGATCGGCAAGGTTTAAAGAATTGGTTGAAACAGCGGGCAAAGAGTATGGTTATGTTATAATTGATACACCGCCTATAGATGTTGTAACCGACGCATTAGTTATAGCACCGCAAACCGCGGGTCTAGTGTTGGTTGTTAAGGATCAGGTTACTCCTACCGACTCGATAAGTCGCGCTATTGAAGCGGCAAAATTTGCTGATATAAATCTATTGGGCGCCATTATGAATGCTGCGAACCCAAAATCAGGCGGCAGATACGGCTATCGCAAGTATGGCTATCGCAGGTACGGGTACTACCGTAAATACGGATATGCAAAATACGGTTACGGAAGTGCACCCACACTTCAAAAACCGGATGAAACAACAAACGGACAGCAACAGTAATTATAAAATCGGGAGAACCTTGGCGTTTTCCCGATTTTTTAAAAGAAGGTTTTTAGATGCAATATCTTGATATACACGCTCATATTTTGCCCGCGGTAGACGACGGCGCAAAAAATATGGAAACGGCTATAAGGCTGCTCGAAATGCTCTTAGATCAAGGAGTTACCGCCGTTATTGCCACACCGCATTTTTACCCCGACACCGATAACATTGAAGAATTTGCCGAATTGGTTGAAAAGGCATACCGCGAACTAAAAAACGAGATGGCATATAAAGACCTGCCAAGTGTTTTTCTCGGCTGCGAACTGCGATATTTTAGCGGCATGGGCAAGAGTAGCGCGATAAAACAATTTGTTATACAAGGCACAAATTATTTGTTGTTAGAGCTGCCTTATGGAGCGCCGATTACCAAAACGGTTTTACAAGATATAATAGATATAACCGAAAGGCAGGGGCTTGTGCCAATACTTGCGCATATTGAGAGATACAGCAAAGTGCAGGGATTTAAAAAGTTATTAAAGCTTATCTCCGACGGATATGCTCTGGCACACATAAACGCAGGCGCGGTTGTTTCTAAAGAAGAAGCAAAAATTTGTGAAAAACTAACAAAGGGCGGATACGTATCGTATCTTGCAAGTGATACCCATTCCATAAACCATCGTCCGCCGCAAATAAAGCAGGCGCTCGATGCCATAACCAACAGATTAGGTAAATCGGTTGCAAATCGATTTATCATAAAATCGAATCGGCTTTTAGAAGAAATCGAGGTTGCTAATGAACAGCAATAATTTAAAAATCAATAAGCAGGGCGAGTTGGTTTATATAACTTTTCCGCGACTTGAAGCCTGCGGCGCGGTGCGCCACACCTTTTCAACACGACTTGGTGGAGTAAGCGAAGGTCAGTTTGCCACTATGAACACAAGCTTTTCGGGTGGTGACGATTTTTATAGGGTGGAGGAAAACTACCGCCGTTTATGCGCGGCTGTAGGCATTGACCTATCTAATTTGGTATTAAGCAAACAAACCCATACCAGCAATGTAAAAATTGTTACTAAAAAAGATTGTGGCACGGGCTATACCAAACCGAGCTTTAACGATGTTGACGGGCTTATTACAAATGAACGAGGCGTAGCGCTTATAACGCAGTATGCCGACTGCACGCCGCTGTTGTTTTGCGACCCCGTAAAGCGCGTGTGCGCTACAAGTCACGCGGGCTGGCGGGGAACAGTGAGTCAAATCGGCAAAGTGACGGTGCAAAAAATGGTGAGTGAATTCGGTTGCAATCCGTCAGATATTATCGCGGCGATAGGACCGTGTATATGCCAAAACTGTTATGAGGTTGATACACCTGTGTTTGATGCCTTTGTGGATAGCGGAATAGATATTACCGATGTGTTTTGCGATGGCCGTGACGATAATCACTTTATGCTAAATCTTGTTGCCGCTAATAAAAACATTTTGTTATCGGCAGGTATAAAAGAAGAAAATATTGATATAAGCGATATCTGCACCTGTTGCAATGCTCAAGAACTTCATTCTCACAGAGCGACGGGTGGCAAACGCGGTAATCTTGCCGCAATAATAGAACTTATTTAAGGGGATAAAGAATATGAAGTTAAACTACAAGCGTACCATACTCATAGGATTTGCTTTTATGGCAATCTTGGCATTCTGGCAGTTTTACGATCAAGTAATACCATACGTTTTAGAGGAAAAATTCAAGCTTGACACACACATCGCAAATATTTTTATGGCAGCTGATAATGTGTTGGCTGTGTTTATGCTACCGCTTTTTGGTAAACTTTCAGACAAAACACATACCAGACTTGGCAAACGCACACCTTATATACTCTACGGCACAATCGGCTCGGTGATTTTGCTTTGCGTTTTGGCTTACTTTGAAAGCCAGATTAATTTCTGGGGCTTTATTATTACCCTTATGGCACTGCTTGTTGTAATGGCAACCTATCGTTCGCCGGCGGTCGCATATATGCCCGATGTTACCGAAAAACCACTTCGTAGTAAAGGCAATGCCATTATAAACCTTGTGGGTTATATCGGTGGAATTTTTGCAACTGTTTTAATGATGTTTATGCTAAAGAGCGAAACGGTTACTGTAAACGGCGAAGAAAAAAAGATATATGCATCTAACCAATCGTTCACCCCTGTGTTTTTAATAATAGCGGCATTTATGCTTGTGTCAGTTCTTGTTATGGTGCTTACCGTAAAAGAGAATAAGGTCTTAGCCGAAACAGACATTAAAGATGAAGAGGTTGATGAAACGGGTAAAGGTGCAAAACTTTCAAGACCCGTTATAGCAAGTCTCGTGCTTATTTTGCTTTCAGTATTTTTGTGGTACACAGCATACAACGGTGTAACAACTACATTTTCAAGATATTGCATAAAAATGTGGAATATAGACCTTGGCGCATCGTCTATGTTTCTTACGGTGGCTACTGTTGCAGCAATAGCGGCATTTGTTCCGCTTGGCTTCTTGTCTAGTAAAATTGGCAGAAAAAAAGCAGTGCTCTTTGGCATAGTGCTTATGACGATTTGTTATGCAGTGGCAATTTTTGTTGATGCAAAAACAGCAACCAATAATCCTTGGCTTATGTACGTAATGTTTGGCATAATTGGTATCGGCTGGGCGTCTATAAACGTAAATTCATTCCCAATGGTTGTTGAAATGTGCACAGGCTCTGACGTGGGCAAATACACAGGCTATTACTATACGTTTTCAATGGCGGCTCAAATTGTAACCCCTGTGCTTTCGGGTCTATTTATCAAATGGTGGGGTTATGAAATATTATTTCCCTATGCAGTGTTCTTCTCGGTAGCATCGTTTATTACAATGAGTCTTGTGCGTCATGGCGACTCAAAGCCAGACAGCAAACAAGCAATAGAAGAGCAATTTGCAGCAGATAATTAATATAAAGGAAAATAAAAATGCAATTTAGCGGATTTCAAAAACTAACGTTACTCGATTACCCCGAAAAAACTGCATGCACCCTGTTTACTGCAGGGTGCAATTTTCGCTGTCCGTTTTGCCATAACGCAGCGCTTGTAACCCACATTGATAACTCGAACTATTTTACCGAAGAATATGTTTTAGACTATCTTAAAAAACGCAAGGGCGTACTTGACGGGGTGTGTATCACAGGTGGCGAGCCTTTAATGCATAAGGATTTGCCCGAATTTATTAAAAAGGTAAAAGAGTTAGGTTATTTGGTAAAACTTGATACCAACGGCTCATACCCCGAGCGACTTGAGAATCTTATAGACAGCGGTCTAATAGACTACGTTGCAATGGACATAAAAAACTCAAAAGAAAAATATCTGCTCACCGCCGAGTGTAGTAATGAGGATTTACAAAACGTAGAAAAAAGCGTTGATGTTTTAAAACAGGGTAAAATAGATTACGAATTTAGAACCACTGTAGTAAAAGAATATCACACGGCCGAAGATATTAAAAAAATAGCTGAGTGGATTAAGGGAGCCAACAAATATTTCTTGCAAAACTTTATTGATTCGGGAGATATTATTAAAAATAATTTGTCAGCACATTCTCGCGAAACCCTAGAAGTTATGCGGCTTTGTGCACAAGATATAATGCCCAAAGTGGAAATTAGAGGAATTTAAACACAATATATTGTGTTTTTGCTATTGACAAAGCGTTTGCTATCATATATAATGTATCTTGCTCACCCTCAAACGAGGGAATAAAACAAAAGAAGGGGATTAAGATATGTATAATGTAGTAAAACGTGATGGAAAACTTGTAAATTTTGACATACAAAAGATTAGTGACGCCATCAAACAGGCGTTTGACGCTTGCCAAAAAGCATACAATCAGGATGTTATCGACTTTTTAGCGCTTAAAGTTACTGCTGATTTTACCGATAAGATTGAGGACGGCAAAATCACCGTTGAAAATATTCAGGACAGCGTTGAGTCTGTTCTTATTAAAGCGGGTTATGATGACGTTGCAAAGGCATACATCATTTACCGCCGTCAGCGTGAAAAGGTTCGTAACATAAACGCTACAATGGTTGACTATAAGGCTATTATAGACAACTATCTAAATATTGCCGACTGGCGAGTAAAAGAAAATTCTACCGTTACATATTCTGTTGGTGGTCTTATTCTTTCAAACTCGGGCGCGGTTACGGCTAACTATTGGCTTTCTGAAATCTATGATGATGAAATTGGCAATGCTCACCGTAATGCCGACATTCACATCCACGACCTTTCTATGCTTACCGGCTACTGTGCAGGTTGGTCACTCAAGCAGCTTATTCAAGAGGGTCTTGGCGGTGTTCCGGGCAAGATTACCTCTGCTCCTGCAAGCCACCTTTCAACCCTTTGTAACCAAATGGTAAACTTCCTTGGTATTATGCAAAACGAATGGGCAGGCGCACAGGCGTTCTCATCGTTTGATACTTACCTTGCTCCTTTTGCAAAGGTTGATAACCTCAGCTACAAAGAGGTTAAACAGTGTATCCAAAGCTTTATTTACGGTGTAAATACTCCATCTCGTTGGGGTACACAGTCACCGTTTACCAATATTACACTTGACTGGACAGTTCCAAATGACCTCGCCGAGCTTAACTGTATAGTTGGCGGCAAGGAAATGGACTTTAAGTACAAGGATTGTAAAAAGGAAATGGATATGATAAACAAAGCGTTTATCGAAATTATGATCGAAGGCGATGCTAACGGTCGTGGCTTCCAGTATCCTATTCCTACCTATTCAATCACACGTGATTTTGACTGGTCCGAGACCGAGAACAACAAGCTTCTCTTTGAAATGACCGCAAAATACGGCACTCCTTACTTCTCTAACTATATCAATAGTGATATGGAACCCAGTGATGTTCGTTCAATGTGCTGCAGACTTCGTCTTGACCTTCGTGAGCTTCGTAAAAAGTCAGGCGGCTTCTTTGGTAGCGGCGAATCAACCGGTTCTGTAGGCGTTGTTACAATTAATATGCCACGTATAGCATATCTTGCAAAGGACGAGGCTGATTTCTACGCTCGTCTTGACAAGATGATGGACATTTCTGCACGCTCACTCCACGTTAAGCGTACAGTTATTACAAAGCTTCTTGAAGCAGGTCTTTACCCATATACCAAGAGATATCTTGGCACCTTTAATAACCACTTCTCAACCATCGGTCTTGTTGGTATGAACGAGGTTGGTCTTAACGCTAAGTGGCTTGGTGTTGACCTTACACACGAAAAGACTCAGCAGTTTACAAAAGATGTTCTCAACCACATGCGCGAGCGCCTTTCTGACTATCAAGAGCAGTACGGCGACCTCTATAACCTCGAGGCTACACCGGCAGAGTCAACCGCTTTCCGTCTTGCAAAGCACGACCTTAAGCACTATCCAAACATTATTACTGCAGGTCGCGGTCCGGACGAGACACCTTACTACACCAACTCTTCACATTTGCCGGTTGGTTATACCGAGGATATCTTCACAGCTCTCGACGTTCAGGACGAGCTTCAAACACTTTACACATCGGGTACAGTATTCCACGCATTCTTGGGTGAAAAGCTTCCCGATTGGAAGGCAGCCGCAAACTTGGTAAGAAAGATTGCCGAAAACTACCGCTTACCATATTACACAATGTCACCGACATACTCTGTATGTAAAAATCACGGTTACATTGCAGGTGAAGAATACACCTGCCCCGACTGTGGCGAACGTACCGAGGTTTACAGGCGTATTACAGGCTACTATCGTCCTGTTCAAAACTGGAACGACGGTAAATCACAGGAATTCAAAGACCGTAAGGTTTATGATATTGAAAATTCCAAGCTTACACACAACGGTGTAAAAGAGGATTGCGCTTGTGAAGAAAGTGAAGATGCTATACTTGCTGACGGCAACTATCTTTTCACAACAGCAACCTGCCCTAACTGCAAAATAGCGGTGTCATTGCTTGATAAAGCAGGCGTTATCTTTAACAAGCTTCTTGCAAACGAAAACGTAGAGGCAGTAAATGCTCTCGGCATTAAGCAAGCACCTACACTTGTTGTTGTAGAAAACGGAAACGCAACAAAATACACAGGCGTATCTGATATAAAGAAATATCTTAACGCATAATTAAAAATTTAAAATGTGGCAGGATAATACCTGCCACATTGTTTTAGTGAGGATAAAATTATGTATGATATTATTGTTATAGGCGGCGGCCCCGCAGGTCTTACCGCGGCGATTTATGCCCGTCGCGCAAATAAAAGCGTGCTCGTAATAGAAAAGGGCTCTTTTGGCGGTCAAATTACCTTTTCACCAAAGGTTGAAAATATACCGGGTTTCAGTGAAGTTACGGGCAACGAGTTTGCTGAAAAATTGGTTGAACAAGCACTCGGGCTTGATGCAGAGGTTGAATGCGCCGAGGTTTTAGAAATTAAGCAAGGTGACGTAAAAACCGTTGTTACCGATAGCGGCGAATATGAATCTAAAACCGTAATTATTGCAACAGGCGCCAAGCACCGTATGTTAGGTCTTGACCGCGAGCAAGAATTCGTTGGCGAGGGTATATCGTTTTGTGCTGTATGCGACGGTGCTTTTTATACTGGTCGCGACGTTGCAGTAATAGGTGGCGGTAACTCGGCTTTGCAAGAGGCAATACTGCTTGCTGACCTTGCCAAAAAGGTTTACGTTGTTCAAAATCTTGACTTTTTAACCGGTGAACAAAAGCTGCAAGAAAAACTAACCGCAAAGGAAAACGTCGAGATTATTTTAGGTCATACCGTAAAAGGCATTCTTGGTGATACCACACTTACGGGCATTACTATTGCCGACAGTAGCAATAACGAAAAACAGCTCGATATTGACGGTATGTTTGTTGCCATCGGTCTTATTCCTCAAAACGAGGCTTTTGAGGGCGTTATAAATCTTGATGAACGCGGTTACGTAGCATCGGACGAAAACTGTCTTACCGATGCTGACGGTATATTTGTTGCAGGCGACTGCCGCACAAAAAAAATCCGCCAGGTAGCAACAGCCGCCGCCGACGGCGCCGTTGCCGCCCTTGCAGCGTGTGACTACCTTGATAAATAAATCGTACCCAGAGGTAACTCTGGGTACGATTTATTTATAATTGAAAATTGAAAGTTGAAAATTGAAAGTTGAAAATTTCGGTGCGCCTTCGGCACGGATATAAAAATTATCTTTTCGGATAAGGTAAGTCGGGCAAACCTAAAATATAATCTGCAGAAACATTGTAAAATTCACAAAGCTTAATAATATCTTCAATTTTATATTTGCTTCTTCTTTGTTCGTATTTTGATATTGCCGATTGCTGACAATTGAGCAATTTTGCAATGTCTTTTTGACCTAAATCGTGGTCTTCGCGAAGTTGAGTAAGTCTATCTACATAATCCATTTTGAACACCTCAAGATAATTATATAAATTCCAAAACAGACTATTGACAAAAAGTCCATAATAGACTATAATGTGTTTGGTCGCCAAACTCAATTATGCAAGATGTGTGATTTATGACAAAAAGCCTCCCTTGCCTAAAGGGAGGGGGACCACCATAAGTGGTGGTGGGATAATGTAAATGAAAATTACTATCTTTTCGGATAAGGTAAGTCGGGCAGACCCAAAATATAATCTGCAGAAACATTATAATAAATGCTTAACTGCTTTACTATATGGCTGGGTATTTCGGTTTCGCCACGTTCCCATCGTTGATAGGTTGTCGTATAAACATTTAATATTTTCGCAATTTCGGCTTGTGTCAAGTCTTTATCTTCTCTTAAATCTCTAACTCTTTGATAAATATATTCCATAGTAACACCTCAAGTGTTACTATAACTCAAAACACAAAAATGTGTTGACAATAACACAAAGTTGTGTTATTATACATATGGTCGCCAAGCTTAAACAATATAAAAACTGTTGCGACGCGCCACACAAAAAAGAACACTGCTAAAATTTTAGCAGTGTTCTTTTGTTTTAAATGTAGGGGCGACCATTGGTCGTCCGTTTGCGGTTAGTTACTCAATTTATATGATAACGTCATCAAGCTGTCGCCAAAGTGAATGTTTTCAACCTCTACGCCGGGGTGGTCAAGCGCTATATCATAATGGCTGAAATTTAAAAAACCTTTTACGCCAAGCTTTATAAGCTGGTCACAAATTTCCTTTGAAGCCTCTTTCGGTATGCAAAGTATTGCGGCGCGCGGCATATTTTCGCGGCAAAATTCATCTAATGTAGATATGTGTCTTATCGGCACGTTGCGAACCATCTGACCAACGAGCGATTCCTTTGCATCGAACATACCAATAAGATGAAAGCCCTTTGATTCAAAATTTATGTAGTGGGCAATGGCTTTGCCAAGGTTACCCACACCTATTAAAATGGCGTTTTGTGGTCTATCAAGACCAAGTATTCTGCCAATCTCGCTTTGCAGCAGCTCTATGTTATAGCCATAGCCTTGCTGACCAAATTCGCCAAAGCAGTTAAGGTCTTGTCGTATTTGGCTGGCTGTCAGCTGCATACGCTCGGACAGCTCGCGCGAAGATATGCGTGTCATGCCCTCTTTTTTAAGTTCGCCCAAAAATCTGTAATAGCGGGGCAAGCGTTTTATTACAGAGTTAGAAATACCTGTTGGATTCATATATGTACTCCATATCAAAAAGATTGTTAAAAAATTGAACAAGTCTATTTTAAAAAATTTTTTTAAAAAAGTCAAGAAAAAATGCTTGACAAATAAAAAAATGTATGTATAATTAAAAGTGTAAAAAATAGTAATGATTACTACTTTTAGAAAAGAGGTGAGTTATGGCAAACTATTCAAAGCAGCGCGAGGCAATTTTAAATGAATTGCAAAACCGTTGTGATCACCCCACAGCTACACAGGTTTACGAGGGGGTAAAAAAGGTAATACCCAACATCAGTCTTGGCACGGTTTACCGCAATCTTGCAAGTCTTGTCGAAAGTGGCGAGATATTAAGCGTTGCAGTGGGCGACGGCAAAGAGCATTTTGACGGTGATAAATCGTTTCACTTGCATTTACACTGTAAGTGTTGCGGCGCCATAATAGACTCAAGGGTGCAACCCGACAAAATAAAGGGCATAGCCCAATTTGACGGCTTCACACCCGAAACCAGCGTTTGTGTGGTTTATGGATTATGTAAAAATTGCAACAAGCAATAAATTATAAAAATTAAAACATTTTTGGAGGATTAATTATGAAAAAGTATGTATGTTTAATTTGCGGTTATGTTCACGAAGGCGATTCTGCTCCCGATGCTTGCCCTATTTGTAAGGCTCCTGCATCAAAATTTGAAGAGCAGTCAGGCGAAAAGACTTGGGCTGCTGAGCACGTTGTAGGCATTGCGCAGGGTGTAGACCAAAGAATTATCGACGGTCTTCGCGAAAACTTTAATGGCGAATGCAGTGAAGTTGGTATGTATCTTGCAATGTCACGCGTTGCACACCGTGAGGGTTACCCCGAAATCGGTCTTTATTGGGAAAAGGCAGCGCTTGAAGAAGCAGAGCACGCTGCAAAATTTGCTGAGCTTCTCGGTGAAGTGCTCACCGACTCTACCAAGAAAAATCTTGAAATGCGTGTAGACGCTGAAAACGGCGCTACAAAGGGTAAGTTTGAGCTTGCTAAGCTTGCAAAAGAGCTGGGGCTTGATGCAATTCACGACACGGTTCACGAAATGGCGCGCGACGTGGCTCGTGACGGCAAGGCATTTGAGGGACATCTCGCTCGTTACTTCAAATAATTTGTAGTTTAAAGAGGAGTCTTGCCGACTCCTCTTATTTTTAATAAAAAGGGTGATATTATGTTAGATAAAAAGGTTATAGAACTGCTAAACGACCAGATAAACAAAGAATTTTACAGCGCATATCTTTATTTAGATATTGCAAACTATTATATAGAAAACGACCTTGACGGTTTTGGCAATTGGTACACCATTCAGGCACAAGAAGAACGCGACCATGCAATGCTTTTCTTAAAATATTTGCAAAGCAACGGCGTTAAGGTTACGCTTAAGGCAATAGACCAACCCGACAAGGAGTTTAAAAATCACCTTGATCCACTACTGACGGGTGCCGAGCACGAGCGCTATGTGACAAACTTAATTCACACAATATATGACGCGGCTTACAGCGTAAAGGATTTCCGCACAATGCAGTTTTTAGACTGGTTTGTAAAAGA
>JAZUOS010000040.1:0-29808 GCA_045604765.1 Acutalibacteraceae bacterium
AACGCCAATTTTTCTTCTTTGCTATGATTTATATTTGTTCCACCTTTTGGTCTTCCCATTTTTTCAACTCCTTTTCTTTATTTTAACATAAAAAAGTGATGGCAGACACTTTTTTGTGTCTACCATCACTATATCACTTCACATTTTTTTGTAGCGGTTTTTATAAATAAATTATCCTATAAATGCATCGTGAACTGCTTGAACAGCCTTGTCGGCAAGCTCGGTATCAATAAGAACAGAAATCTTTGTTTCGCTCGTGGAAATCATATGGATGTTAATATCAGCATCATATAGTGCCTCAAACATTTTTGAAGCAACACCGGGATTACTTTCCATTCCTGCGCCTACAATAGAAATCTTTGAAAGACCATTGTTAACCTTAACATCCTGATAATCAAATACGCCCTTCATACTTTCTATAGCCTTGATAGCGTCATCCATTTGTTCGTGTGATACAGTAAAGGTGATATCCTTTGTACCGTGACGGCCAACTGATTGAAGAATAATATCAACATTTACCTTGTACTGCGCAAGCTTATTGAAAAGCTTAAATGCAACACCAGGTTGGTCTTTTAGACCAACAACTGCGATTGTGGTAACGCTTGTATCCTTTGCTACGCCGCGAATAAGTGTTTTTTCCATTTTAACATGCTCCTTTATAATAGTACCGGGCTTTTTTTCAAGACTTGAAAGAACCTCGAGTTCAACATTATATTTTTTAGCCATTTCAACTGAACGGTTGTTAAGTACCTGTGCACCAAGCGTTGCCATTTCAAGCATCTCATCATACTGAACCTCATCCATTTTAACGGCGTTTTTAACCTTGCGTGGATCAGCGGTATATACACCGTCAACATCGGTATAAATCTGGCAACGGTCAGCGTTCATTGCAGCAGCAATTGCAACAGCGCTTGTGTCAGATCCGCCGCGACCTAAAGTTGTAAGGTCATCGTATTTATTAAGACCTTGGAAGCCTGCAACAATAATTATATTGCCTTTAGAAAGCTCAGTCTTCATTCTTTCGGTATTAATCTTTTTAATGCGTGCTTTGCCGTGATGCGAGTCGGTGCTAAAGCCTGCCTGCCAACCAAGTAGCGAAATTACGGGACAACCAAGCTTATCGATAGCCATTGCAAGCAAAGATATAGAAATTTGCTCACCAGCAGTAAGCAGCATATCCATCTCACGCTTAAGTGGGGTGGCGGGATTTATTTCTACCGCCTTTGCAATTAAATCGTCTGTTGTATCGCCTTGAGCAGAAACAACAACAATAACATCGTTGCCACGTTTGTATTCATCAACAATGATACCGGCAACATTCATTACGTGTTCGGCGTCTTTTACAGACGAACCGCCAAACTTTTTAACAATAAGTGCCATAAAACAGGACCTCCTAAAACAAGGTGTGCATTACCTTGAGCGTATCGCATTTTATAGAATTGATTTTTTCTATAAGTGCGTTTTCATAATCTTCATTAGTGATAAATGCAATTTCTTTTTTGAAATCATTTTTAATATGCCATGTGTTATCTGAGAATAGGGTGGTGAATTGACTCTTTAACATATCATAGTCATCCGACTGAATATATACATAAAGACGAACCTTTTCGTCAGGGGTAATAACATAATCGCGTGAGCCGTCTTGCCAATCAACATATTTGCGAGCGTGTAAATGCTTTGAGCAGTCAATCACATCGGCCACAACGGCGCTTGCTGTCGGCATTTTGCCGGCACCCTTGCCATAAAACATAACATCACCTACGGCATCGCCCGTAACCATAATTGCGTTAAATACGCCATCAACATCCGATAAAATGTGGCTTCGACTTACAAGCATCGGCTTAACCGAAGCGGTAATTTTGCCGTTTTCGCATTTTTTTGAGCTACCTATAAGCTTTATAGCACAGTCAAAAGAATCGGCATATTCAACGTCTGTGAGTGTTATATTGGTTATTCCGTCGGTCTTAACCTGCTCGGGATAAACATGTTTGCCAAATGCAAGAGCCGCTAAAATACAAATTTTGCGGCAGGCATCGTGACCTTCAATATCAGCAGCGGGATTTTTTTCTGCAAAGCCCATTTCTTGAGCAAGAGATAAAGCAGCGTCAAAATCCATATTATCTACTATCATTTTATTTAGGATGTAGTTTGTTGTTCCGTTAAGAATACCTTTAACCTCGGTAATCTCGTTTGCGGCAAGGCATTGAGCCATAGGACGCAATATCGGTATGCCGCCGCCTACACTCGCTTCAAAAAGAAAATTAACATTTTTCTCTTTGGCAATGCTTAGCAGTTCGGCGCCCTTTGCAGCAACTAACTCTTTGTTAGATGTTACAACGCTTTTGCCTGCAAGCAGACATCGCTTTACAAAATCATAAGCGGGGTTTACACCGCCCATAACCTCAACAACAATTTTAACATCGTCGTCATTAGCGATTATTTCGAAATCTTTTATAAATTTATCAGAATAGGGTAGGTCATTAAAATCGCGTAGGTCGAGAATATACTTAACATCAATCTCATCTTTAATTTTTGTATTTATCAAAGAATTGTGGTCAAGCAATATCTCTGCAACACCAGATCCGACAACACCGTGCCCCATAATCGCGGTATAAATCATTTTGAACCTCCTGAAAGCACACGATTTATAACATAAATCGGTATTTTTAAAGTATACTACACACTTTTGAAAAAATCAATATTTAATTATATATAAGCAGCAATTTTGGTGATATTATTATTAAAGGGCGGTGAAATTTTAAATGAATTTAGACGAAAGGAAAAAATTTATTATAAATTTTGCCTATTTTACCATCTGGATTATCATCTCATTTTTGGTTTTAAAGGTAGCAGCTGCTTATTTGCTGCCGTTTGTAATCGGTATAATTATTGCATATACAGTGCAAAAACCGTCAGAACTTATGTCTAAAAACACAAAGCTCAAAAAAGAAAATTGTGCGGCAATTTTATCTGTTTTGGTATTTATTTCTGCAATTGTTTTAATGGTGCTTTTAGGTTGGTTTTTATATAGTCAGTTCAGTAGCTTCTCTGGTTTATTTGCTGTTCGTTCATCATCGATAAAAAAATATATTGAGCAAGCGTATGAATGGCTGCAAAGTTTTTTTAAAAGCATTGACGGTGAGTTTCGTGGCACACTTAATAAATTGACAAACGACGCAGTAAACAGTTTTATAAATAAATTTGGCGTTATATTATCTAACGCTACCACTACCTTTATAAAGAAGTTGCCGACACTTCTTATAAGTTGTGTGGTAACAATTGTTGCAACCTGCTATATTTCTAAAGAATATAGTAAATTATTGAGGTTTGTTAAAGGCTTTTTGAATGATAAAACTATCAAAAAGATTGTTGATATCAAAAAAATTTTCACCGAATGTTTTTTAAAGTTTTTAATTGGATACTTTTGGCTTTTTATGATTACCTATTTTGAATTGTTAATTGGATTTTTAATACTTAAAATAGAACACTTTGTTGTTATCGCATTTTTAATTGCCTTGCTTGATTTACTGCCTGTTATCGGTACGGGTGCCGTTTTGCTGCCTTGGGCAGCTGTTAATTTTTTTCAAAATGATTTTAAATTAGGTTTTGGGTTCGTGGTTCTTTATTTACTTATAACTGTATTAAGGAACATAATTGAACCCAAGATAATTGGGCATCAAATTGGTATAAATCCGTTATTCACACTACTATTTGTGTTTTTAGGATTTCGTTTAGGCGGATTTTTTGGTATGTTAATTTTACCTATAGCAATAACCGTTTTATTCACCTATTACCGTCGACAATTTTTGAGTGACAATTGACCGTTATAACCTTGGTTGCATATTATGTATTGTAGATATTTCTATTATGTTTGGTGGAGAGTTACTATGCAACGCCATATTATTTTGGTAAATTCTATCACCTATGCAATTAAGGGCAGAGATTTGTTGCGCAAACAAGGCTTTAGAGCATATATTGAGCGAAAGACAAACGCAAACGGCAATACAGGTTGTGGTTATGTAATTGTTTCTGACGGTAATCGTGAGAGAATAAGCAATGCTTTAATTAACTCAGGTATTAAAATTTTGCAAATCAGTACTATTGCATAGGTAAATAAAAAAGCAGCCCAAACGGGCTGCTTTTAATAATACAAGAATTAAGGTGATAATTATGATATATTTTGATAATGCGGCAACTACAGGAGCGAAACCGCAAAGTGTTGTTAATGCCGTTAATTACGCATTAAAGAATTTATGTGCAAATCCCGGAAGAAGTGGTCATTCACTGTCGCAAAGGGCTGCTATGATGGTATATGAGTCACGAAAACTGACAGCGGATTTTTTCGGTAGCAGCGGGGCAGAAAAAGTTGTTTTTACACCAAATTGCACCGCGAGTATAAATTATGTTTTAAAAGGTGTTTTATCACACGGCGATCACATTGTAATCTCTGATTTAGAGCACAACGCCGTTATGCGTCCTATAATGGCTATGAATGTTGATTTTTCAATGGCGAGGGTTTCTTTAACGGATGACGAAGAAACATTAAACAACTTTAAAATTGCAATAAAACCGAATACAAAGATGATATTTTGCACGGCGGCATCAAATGTTTTAGGTAAGATTTTGCCTATTAAAAAAATTGGTGAGCTGTGTCGACAAAAAGGAATTTTATTTGGTGTCGATGCGGCTCAGGCTGCAGGTGTAATACCTATTGATATGCAAGATATGAATATTGATTATTTGTGTATTGCAGCTCATAAGGGGCTTTATTGCCCTATGGGGCTTGGAATTTTAATAGCGCACGGTCCAATAAAAAAGACGATAATTGAAGGAGGCACAGGGACAGATTCAATACAGTTAATTCAGCCTGATACACTACCCGAAATGCTTGAAAGCGGAACAGTTAATTTACCCGCCATTGCATCTGTCAGTGCAGGTATTGATTTTTTGAAAGGGCACAAAGATCATCTGTTGAAGCATGAAAATCTCCTTGTTAAACGCTTATATGAAGGATTAAAATATAGTGATACTATTTTTTACACAAATCCTTACTATTATGGCTATGCTCCTGTTATTTGTTTTAATGTTGCCAATCTACCGTCAGAGCAAACGGCAGACTTTTTAAGCAAAAGAGGTTTTGCGCTGCGCGCCGGTCTGCATTGCGCACCAACTGCACACAAAAAAATTGGAACATTAAAGCAGGGGGCTGTCAGATTTTCGCCATCAATATTTAATACAACAAGTCAGGTAGATATGCTAATAAGTCAATTAAAAAATTTCAAAAAATATAAAAATCACTATTGAACGAAATAAAATATTATGCTAAAATAAGATTAATAATATATTTTAATAGCAAAGGACTGATATTTTGGCTGCGATTTTTGACACCTTATACACAATTTGGAACCAGTTCGTGTATACAATTTCAAATCTACGAATATTTGATATTATCGATATTCTAATAATAGCCTTTATTGCTTATAAAGCAATCGAATTTTTGCGCGAAACAAGAGCAGGACAGCTTGTAAAGGGTATTGTGTTTTTGTTGGCACTTTATGCTTTTGCAATTGTTTTTGAGCTTGCTGTTTTAAGATGGTTGTTGTCAGCTGTATTTGGTTCTGCAATCGTGGCAGTCGCTATCATTTTTCAACCTGAGTTACGCCGCTTGCTCGAAAGAGTAGGTCAAACTAAAATCGGCAATCTGCAGTCAGGTGGTGACGAGGACGAGTTGGTAGCTGATTCTGTTAATAAAATATGCAAGGCTGCAGGACAGATGCAAAAAACAAAAACCGGTGCACTTATTGTTTTTGAAAGAAAAACTCAGCTTGGTGAGATTATAAATACCGGCACTATAGTTGATGCAGAGGTCAGCGAATCTCTTGTTAATAATATTTTCTTTCCAAAATCTCCTCTTCACGACGGTGCTGTTGTAGTGCGTGACGGCAGAATATTTGCTGCATCGTGCATATTACCTCTTACTCAAAGCACTGATTTTTCATCACAACTCGGCACACGACATCGTGCGGCAATCGGAATGACTGAAAATTCCGATGCAGTTGTACTCATTGTTTCAGAAGAAACAGGCATTATATCAGTTGCGTTTAACGGTCAAATCACAAGAAATCATACTGTGCAGTCTGCCTTTGATGAAATTAAAGATAAGCTTGTTAATGATGCTGATCAAGAAAACGATTCTTGGTTTAAAAAAATTCTAAAAAAGATTAAATCACACAATGACGCAGTTCATGATATCTCAAAGGAGGAAGAAAATAATGAAAATTAATATTCCTCAAAAATATAGACTTGGAACTTTGCTTTATAATAAAAAATTCACCATAGTTCTTTCGGTTGTGTTGGCGTTTGCACTTTGGCTCGGTATTGCTATGACAGAAAATCCTGTGCGTCAGCAAACATTTACCGATATAGGCGCATCGGTTACGCTTGAGGGTACTGCTGCGGCTGATTTGGGTCTTGGTATCATTTCAGATGTTGCTTCACAGCGCTTTTCGGTTACCATAAGCGGTCCTAATTATATTGTAAGTTCGCTTAAAGCAGAAGATTTTTCGCTTTCCGCTTCAACTATTGATATTAACTCTGCAGGTACATTTAATCTTGAAGTTGTACCCACTAATAATAGTAATAAATCAGGATTTACTATAACCTCGGTTTCTCCGTCGAGCATTGATGTAACTGTAGATTTTATTGATACAAAGGAATTTACTATTATACCGAAATTAATCGGTGTAAGCGCTTCTGACGGTCTTGTGGCTGAAACTCCTGTTATCTCAGATTCTCAGCAAAGCACTGTTACTGTCAAGGGACCTCGTTCTACTATTGAAAAGATAGCAACGGTTGGCACAGTTGCCGAAGTTAATGATATTTTATCAACCTCACAAACCTTTAATTCGGATATTGTGCTATATGATAGTAATGATAAAGTTTTATATCGTTATACTGCAGATGGCACCGTTTATGACGCAAATCAAAATGTTATAACAAATTCATATTTAACACTATCTTTTACCAGTGCAAAGGTTACGCAGCCAATTTCAAAGAAAAAAACCGTCAACTGTAAAGCTATGTTCAGCAATTTACCCGATGGTATGAGTGACGATGATGTTAGTTATAAATTAAGTCAAAGCAAGGTAACTGTTATTGGTACGCCCGAAATTGTTGACAAAATTGAAAATATATCGTTGTCACCAATTGATTTCAGAACCGTTTCTACCACTTCGAGCAATTTTGAGGTTTCGGCAAGTCTACCTGATGGTGTTAAGATACTCGAAAACATTGATGTATTTTATGTTGATGTAAATGTATCGGGATATGCAGAAACAACCTTGGATATCAAGAGCATCAGATGCTTAGGCTTAAGTGGTGATCTTAAGGCTAAAACCGATAAAAGTATTCGTGTTAAGTTGTGTGGACCTAAAAATATTATTAAAAACATAAAAGCAAGCGATCTTTTTGCGGTTATTGATTTAACAGACAAAGCGGCAGGTGACTATACCGTTGAGGCTGTCATAAAGTCTGATGTTTATGATAATATTTGGCAGATAGGTACCTACAGCACATCGGTTACCTTGTATTAATATAACCTTTATCAGATACCGCCTTTATTGCATATTATGTAATGGGGTGGTATTTGTGGTTAAATCGTTTTTACTTGTCTTTTTAATTGTTTTTGCTGTTGCAGGTATTTGCGAATTTATTTACATACTCAGAATGATTTTTTATTTTCCAAATATTCGTGTGCAAAATTTTTCGTTAATTGTTTTAAAAAAAGGTTACGCCGTGAAGCAGTTAAATTATATCTGGCAAAAAATGCGTTGGCATGGTGATGGATTTGCTTTTGGAATTATTGCCGTTACTGACGCTCTTGAAACAAAAGAACTTTATGATTGTAATAGGTTTGTCAAAAACAAGAATATTATTTTGTGTACTGCGGCGACAATTTCATTATGCGAGCAGTTACAAAGGAGTTAAATAAATGGAAATCGCTAATTCTGGCGAAAAAAAAGAAATAAGTGGGATTATCGAAAAAATAACATATAAAAATCAACAAAACGGTTATACTGTCTGCACAGTGCGCGTTGGCAGAGAGCATATAACCGTTGTTGGCATTTTACCATTTATTGCAATTGGCGATAATGTTAAATTTACAGGTGAGTTTATCGTTCACGCTATTTATGGTGAGCAGTTTTCAGCCGATTATTATGAGACTGTTGCACCTAAAACAGTTGCTGCAATTTTACGCTATTTGTCGTCGGGTATAATAAAAGGCGTCGGACCCGCAACTGCTGAGCGAATTGTCGAAAAATTTGGATCCGACTCACTTGATATAATTCAAAATACACCCGAAGATTTGGTAGTAATTAAGGGCGTTTCCTTGGAAAAGGCGAGAAATATTTCAGAAGAATACAAAAAACAATTTAGTATTCGCGATTTGATGCTGATGCTAAATTCTTACCAAATTTCCATGGAAAAGTGCATTGCAATTTATCAACGATTGGGTACAAATTCGGTAGAAAAGATAAAACAAAATCCATATATTTTGTGTGCCGATGATATTGACTTGCCTTTCGAAAAGGTAGAAATCGTTGCATTCGATTTAGGTGTTTCACGCGACAATGAAATGCGGCTTGCTGCGGGTGTTGAATATATATTACGCAAGAACCTACTTAACGGTCACACATGTTTGCCTCGAAAAAAGTTGTTACCCGTGGCAGCAGCTTTGCTTGAATGTGATGAAATACGCATTGAACAAATATTTGATGATATGATAAATAATTTGCGAATCAGAAGTAAAACGGTAGACGGTGCAGATTATTTGATGTTAAACGAATATTTTAATGCCGAAGAATATATCGCGGCCCGTCTTTTTGCTGCAAAAAATTATATTAATCCAACAAATTTTATTGATGAACTTGAAATTGATTATGTAGAAAACAAGCTTGGTATCAAGTTTGAAGAATTGCAAAGAGAGGCCATACGAAAAGCGTTTTGTAATGGAATTTTCGTTTTAACAGGCGGCCCTGGCACGGGTAAAACAACAACACTTAACGCTGTTATAGAATTATTTGAACAGCGTGACGCTGAAATCCAGCTTGCCGCTCCTACAGGAAGGGCAGCAAAGCGTATGACCGAGCTTACCGGAAGAGAGGCGAAAACGCTACACCGTCTTCTTGAGGTTGAATGGACAAGCGATAATCGCCAAAGCTTTGCACGAAATGAAAAAAATCCCCTTGAATGTGATGTTATTATTGTTGATGAAGCTTCAATGCTCGATTCACTGCTTTTTGAAAGTCTTTTACACGCGCTCAAAATTTCAACGAGAATTATTTTAGTAGGCGATACCGATCAATTACCAAGCGTTTCTGCTGGTAATGTGCTTAATGATATATTGTCATCAAGTATGTATTCCTCAGTTGCGTTAAAAAAGGTTTTTAGACAAGCAATGCAAAGCACGATTATCGCTAACGCTCACGCAATCATAAACGGTGAAGAATCAAATTTGTCAAATAAGACCAAAGATTTTTTTATGATGCATCGTGATTACTCCGTAGAAGTTTGTGACACAGTTTTGGACCTGTGCGAAACGCGTTTACCTAACGCATATGGATTAAACCCGCTTACAGATATTCAGGTCTTGTGTCCGTCACGCAAAGCGCAAGCAGGCACTGCTAATCTTAATAATCTGTTACAAGCTGCACTTAACCCCAAAAAAGATAATGAGCCTCAGCTTGCATATAAAGGTGTATATTTTAGAGTAGGCGATAAGGTAATGCAAATCAAAAACAATTATGATATGCAATGGCAGCGTGAAAACGGTGATATAGGCTACGGTGTTTTTAACGGTGATGTGGGTTATATAACATTAATTGACATCAAAGGCGGCATTGTTAAAGTGAAATTTGATGATCGCACTGCAACATATTTCGTCGAAAACATTGGTGAATTAGAATTGGCATATGCAGTTACCGTTCACAAAAGTCAGGGTAGTGAATTTGATTGTGTAATTTTGCCGTTATTAGACACACCTCCACAGCTGCTTTATCGTAATCTCTTATATACCGCAGTAACCCGAGCAAAAAAACTGCTTATTGTTGTTGGCTCAGAATCTTTATATAAAAAAATGGCCGCTAATAACAAAAAAACCTTACGCTATACGCTTTTAAAAGAATTTATAACAGAAAATGAAAACAGTTAAATATTTTTTTAAAAAACTAATTTCTGCGATTTATCCTAACAAGTGTATATGCTGTGGTGAATTGATAGATGAGGACATCTATCTCTGCAATCAATGTAAAAATAAGTTTGAAAGAATGAATCTTGATGATATTTGTACTGATTGCGGTTTAGAAAAATCAGATTGTGTGTGTCAATACAATATTTTTAGATTTACATCACTAATATGCGCATTTAAAAATACAGGTCGTGCGCGTAAAGCATATTATTCTTATAAATTTCATAAGAAGCAGCATTATGTCAAGTTCTTCGCAAAAGAAATGTGTATTGCTATTGAAAAATGCTTTTCAGAGATTAAATTCGATTTGATTTGTTCTGTTCCTTCTTATAAAAAAATTGGATATGACCACAGCGGATACATTGCGAAAGAAATTTCAAAAATATTAAACATTCCTTTTAGTAATGATTTACTTTGTTGCATAAAAAAGAGTAAGAGACAGCACAAATCAAGCTTTAAAGAACGGTTGACAAATGTTAATGGCAAATATATTGCGAATTACCGTGTTGATAATTTAAACATTTTGCTGATTGATGATATAAAAACAACGGGCGCCACAGTGGATGAGTGCGCTAAAGTTTTGTTGTTTGCGGGAGCAAACAGTGTACGCTGTGCCACAACGCTTGGCACCGTAACCGATAAAAAACAAAAAATTGAAAAATGATTTATATTATGTTATTATAATAAAAGGCGGTGATTTTATGGCAATGGAAATTGGCATTGATATAGGTTCTTCAAAAACTGTTATTTTTTTGAGTTCGAGGGTTGTGCTTGAATTACCGAGCATTGTTACGGTTGATAGCGAAAGTTACGAGCCATATTATTTTGGCGAAATGGCAAAGCAGACACTTGGTCGCACACCGGATTCTTTTGAATGTGTTTTTCCAATTAAACACGGAATAATTGCTGAATATGATATTGCTGAAGCAATGCTTAAGGAATATATGTCAAAGGCATTCGGCAATAAGATTATCAGACCTAAGATTATGGCGACATTGCCTGTAGGTCTTACCGAGCTACAGCACCACTCACTTTCTAATGTTGTTGAGGCTGCGGGTGGACGAAATGTTTCAGTCATTGAAGGTCCTTTGGCAATTGCATTTGGTTTAGGTCTTGATTTTTCAAAGCCACATGGTTACTTGGTTGTTGATATAGGAGCTGGAACTACCGACATTGCAGTCATATCAATGGGTGGCATTTCTGCTTGTGAGTCTTTTAAAACAGCGTCATTCGATTTTGATGCGCAAATAATGCGTTATATCCGTAAAGAATATAATATAGAAATTGGCAATTTGATGGCAGAATCTATAAAGAAGCAAATCGGTACTGTTGTACCGCGACCGGTAGAAATCGCAATGGTTGCCAAAGGCAGAAATGTTTTTACGGGACTGCCCGAAAGCTTTGAAATAACCTCTACTGAGGTTTATGAGGCAATTAAAGAAACAGCTGATTCTATATGCAACTGTATACGACTTGTTCTTTCTAAGACCGATCCTGATCTAGTGGCGGATATTAATGCTGACGGTTTATATCTTACGGGCGGCGGTTCATTAATTCACGGCATGGATAAACTAATATCTGAATACACCGGAACTGCAGTGCATACACTTGAAGACCCAACACACAGTGTTGTTCGCGGCGCAGCAGTGGCATTGCGCCACCCCGAACTTTTAAAGCATGTTAATTATCAGTTGCGTTCAATAAAAGAACTTGCAATTAATGAATAAAAAACACTTGACAAATCAAATCTATGTGTTATAATGTTCAAGACAATGAAGAAGAGCATACCTATGTTTCTCACCTTATCGTGTGTTATCGTAAGGTTAATAAGATGAGATTTTTGATTTTGTTTTATTTGACGTGGGTATTTTGTGCTCACGTCTTTGTTATTATTTACGGAGGTGCTTTACAATCGCTATTAAAGAATTAGCTATCAACACAGACATTAAATTTAAGGAAGTTCGCGTTATTGATTCTGACGGTGCTCAGCTCGGTGTTATCTCAATTGACAAGGCGCTCGATGCTGCATATGCAAAGGATCTTGATCTTGTTTGCATTGCGCCCACTTCAGAGCCACCCGTTTGCAAAGTCATGGACTACGGTAAGTACAAGTTTGAGCAAATGAAACGTGAAAAAGAGGCCAAGAAAAACCAAAAGGTAATCGAAATTAAAGAGATTCGTATTATTGGTCTTGGTATTGATAAGCACGATTTTGAAACAAAAGGCAATCACGCCATCCGTTTTTTGAAAGACGGCAATAAGGTTAAGGTTGCTATTAGATTCAGAGGTCGTGAATTGGGTCATCCTGAATTGGGCCTTGAATTAATGAATAATTTTGCTAAATATTGCGAGGAATATTGCACAGTTGAAAAGGCAGCTAAGATGGAAGGCAGAAATATGCTTATGTTCTTAGCACCAAAATCTGGTAAGTAAAATTTATAGGAGGATAAAATTATGCCTAAGATTAAAACCCACAGCGGCGCTAAAAAGCGCTTTAAGCTCACCAAAAACGGCAAGGTAAAACGTGCTCATGCTTTCAAGTCTCACATTCTTAACAAAAAGACTACAAAGCGTAAGAGAAATTTGCGTAAAGTCGTATGTGCTGATGCAACAAATGTTGCAACAGTAAAGAAGCTCATTCCGTACAAATAATCGGAAAATTTAAATTGGAGGAAACTTGAAATGGCTCGTGTAAAAGGTGCGTTGTCAACACGCAAAAGAAGAAAAAAGACTTTAAAACTTGCCAAAGGTTATTTTGGCGCTAAATCAAAACTCTTTAAAACCGCTAAAGAAGCGGTTATGAAATCTGGCAACTACGCTTATATCGGTCGTAGACTTAAAAAGCGCGATTTCCGTCGCCTTTGGATTACCCGTATTTCTGCTGCTGCAAAAATGAACGGTATGAACTATTCAACATTTATGAACGGTCTTAACAAGGCTGGCGTTCAGATTAACCGTAAGATGCTTGCTGACATAGCAGTAAACGATGCTGCAGGCTTTGCAAATCTTGTAAAAACTGCTCAAAAGGCATTAGAAAAATAATTTTACCTCGCCCGAGATACTATTGTTTCTCGGGCGAATTTTGCTTTTATTTTAGGAGAAAAATATGCCCCAATTTATTGAAATTACATCTAAAGACAATCAGCTTATCAAGTTTGTTAGCCTTTTGCAATCCTCAGCGAAGCACCGAAAAATAAACAAACTTTTCGTGCTTGAAGGACTGCGAATTTGCGATGATGCATTCCAAAATAATATCAGATTTGATAAACTGATTGTAACAAAATCGGCATTTGACAAATATAGTGAACACATAAATTTGTTCGCAACAGCAAGCGATTCTTGCTATGTTTTAAAAGATGATTTATTTAAAAAAATTAGTGATACTAATTCACCTCAAGGTGTAATTGTTGTAGCTAAAATGCCTGATTTAAGTGAAAAAATTTCTGCTCATGGCAGATATATTGCGCTCGAAAATCTTGCTGATCCGTCAAATCTCGGTGCAATTGCCCGCACGGCAGAGGCTTTGGGCGTAAGCGGAATAATATTAACAACAGACAGTTGTGACCCTTATTCGCCAAAATCACTTCGCAGCTCGATGGGTACATTATTGCGTTTGCCGATTTATATTGTTGATGATATTTGTGAGTTTATATCACAAAATAATTTGCGTGCCTTTGCTTGCGTTGTAGACAAAGACGCTGCATCGATTTCTGACCAACGATTTAATGACGATGATGTTTTGCTTATTGGAAATGAGGCAAACGGATTGACCGATGCTGCAAAGCGGGCGGCACATTGCTGTATTACGATAAATATGCATGGCAAGGCAGAATCCCTTAATGCCGCAGCGGCTGCTGCTATTGCCATGTGGGAAATGGTGAAGGTAAAGTAATATGTTGCTTTCGAAAGAAAATATCACCCTGGTTAATTTAATAACTATACAGCAATGCTTTGGCGCGGGAAGTATGAAGGCGGTTAAAACATTTAATGCACTTCGCAATTCAGCTGTACTTGACATACCTTTTAACAAATCTGAAATTAAAAATATAATAACCCAAAAAGATGCAGATAAAATATTATCTTTTGATATAAACAAGATTTATAAAATTATCGACGATTGTATTAAAAATAATATTTTTGTCATAACAATTTGCGATAGCAATTATCCCGAAAGATTGCGTAATATTGCCGATTGTCCGCTTGTATTATATATCAAAGGCGAGTTTTGTGATGTTGACAATATGCCCTTGATTTCAATTGTGGGTCCACGCAAAATCTCGGATTTTGGTAAAAAAGCCGCCTTTTCACTTTCAAAAAGGCTGTCGCGTGCGGGTATGATTATTGTAAGCGGCGCGGCGCTTGGTGCTGATACCTGCGCGCACAAGGGTGCTTTGGCTGCAAAAAGCAAAACTGTTGCAGTATTAGGATGCGGAATATGTTATGATTATCTTTCTGAAAATCGTATGTTGCGCGAAGAAATAAGCAAAAACGGATGCCTCATAAGCGAGTATCCGCCTTATGCCGAGGCCACAAAATATAGCTTTCCAATAAGAAACCGAATAATATCTGCGTTATCAATGGGCACGGTTGTAATTGAGGCTTCGCTTAAAAGCGGTTCACTTATTACAGCGCGACTTGCAAATGAGCAGGGAAGAGATGTTTTTGTAATACCGGGAAATCCTACTCTTGATAATTATAAAGGGTCAAATGCGCTTCTTCGCGACGGTGCTATACCGCTTTTAAATGCTATTGATATATTTAATCAGTATATAAATCGATTTCCTGAGCAAATTGATATTAAAAAGGCATTTTCAATTGAGGAAAATGCAAAAAAAGATAAAAATTTCCTAAAAAAATTGCAGTTAGGTCTTTCAAATGAAGCAAAAATAGTGTATAATAATTTGAATAGTCAAAAATTCACCGCCGACGATTTACTTGATTTAAATTTAAGTGATGACGAGTTACTTGCAGCTCTTACTGAGCTTGAAATTGAAGGTTTGGTAAAGGCGTTGCCCGGCGGAATATATGAGTTAATCAACCACTGAAGGAGTAAATAGATGTCTAAGCTTGTTATTGTTGAGTCACCGAGCAAAATAAAAAGCGTTAAAAAGTATCTTGGCAGCGGCTATAATGTTATGGCCTCTGTCGGTCATGTGCGCGATTTGCCAAAGTCAAAACTTGGTGTTGATATAGATAAGGGTTTTAAACCGCAATATATAAATATGCCTGATAAAAAGGATGTTATAAAGCAGCTAAAGGAAGCTGCAGCAAACAGCGAGCAAGTTCTTCTTGCTACTGACCCTGATCGTGAGGGTGAGGCAATATCCTGGCATTTAGCACATATTTTGGGTCTTGATTTAAACGAGGAGAACCGTATCTCTTTTAATGAGATTACAAAAACTGGTGTAAGCGCTGGTATAAATAATCCACACAAAATTAATCTTGACCTTGTTGATGCGCAGCAAGCGCGTCGTGTGCTTGATAGAATTGTTGGTTATAAGCTAAGTCCTTTTCTTTGGCGTAAGGTTAAGGGCGGACTTTCCGCAGGACGCGTGCAGACGGCAGTACTACGCCTTATAGTTGAACGCGAGCGTGAAATTGAAGCCTTTGTAAGCGAAGAATACTGGACTATTGACGCAAAACTAAAATCTGAAAGAAAAAGTTTTGAGGCAAAACTTTATGGCACTGCTGACGGCAATAAGCTTGAAGTTATTCCAAATGCCGAGGCTGCTAATAAAATTGTAAGCGAGCTTGATAATGCTGTATATACCGTGAGTGAAATAAAGCGCGGAACACGCAACCGTCAGCCTGCACCACCGTTTATAACTTCTACATTGCAGCAAGAAGCTTCCAGAAAATTAAATTATACCGGTCAGCGTACTATGCGCATCGCGCAGCAACTTTATGAGGGAATTGATATCCCAGGTCACGGTGCTACAGGTCTTATTACCTATATGCGTACTGACTCGCTTCGCATTTCGGAAGAGGCTCGTGCAGCAGCTACCAAATATATTGATGAGAAGTACGGTAAAAAATATCTACCGTCAAAGCCACGTTATTTTAAATCTAAAAGTGGTGCGCAGGATGCTCACGAGGCAATCCGTCCTACCGATATTTTCTTAACTCCCGACCAAATTAAGACCGCGCTTACTGCAGAGCAGTATAATCTTTATAAATTGATATGGGAACGCTTCATTGCTTCTCTTATGGCGGCTTGTGTTCAAAAAACCGTCGCTGTCGATATTATAGCCAACGATTATTTGTTTAAGACTAACGGCTATTCTGTTGAATTCAAAGGCTTTACCGAGCTTTATGAAGAGGGTATAGATGACAATTCTGCCGATGGTGCTGAATTACCCGAAATGAAGGTTGGGGATGTTTTAAAGCTTAAAACACTTACTCCAAATCAGCACTTCACACAGCCGTCACCACGCTATACTGAACCAACTCTTACTAAAACACTTGAAGAAAATGGCATTGGCAGACCTTCAACGTTTGCATCAATAATCGCTGTTATTTCTAACAGGAGTTATGTTGAAAAAGAAAAGAAGGTCTTTAAGCCCACTCAGCTCGGAATTGCTGTTTGTGATTTGCTTAATGAATATTTTGACCGAATTTTTGAGGCTAAATTTACTGCCGGTCTCGAGAAAAAGCTTGATAAAATCGGTGTAGGAGAACTAAATTGGGTAAAAACAATTGCAGATTTCTATGACGATTTTGAAGCACATTATAAAAAAGCGGAGGCTTCTCTTGACGGCAAACGTGTCAAAGTGCCTGCTGTTGAAACGGATGTAGTATGTGAAAAATGCGGCAGAAAAATGATTGAAAAAAACGGTCGTTTTGGAAAGTTTTTGGCGTGTCCAGGATATCCTGAATGCAAAAACACTAAGCCTATGCCCGAGGATGAAGTTAAGCAGCCTTGCCCAAAATGCGGCGCTAAATTGCTTAAAAAGGTTTCTAAAAAAGGTAAAAAGTTTTACGGTTGCTCAAATTATCCGCATTGTGACTTTGCTTCACCTGGTGCACCAACCGGTGAAATATGCAATGAATGTGGTGGATATATAATTTTAGGACTCAGAAATCGTAAATACTGTATGAATTCGGACTGCCCTTCAAGGAAGACTGTTGCAAAAACTAAAAAGGAAAAATAATATGAATAAAATTACCGTTATTGGCGCGGGTCTTGCCGGTTGCGAGGCATCATATACCGCTGCGCGACTTGGCGTTGAGGTCGATTTATATGAAATGAAGCCTATAAAAAAATCTTCGGCTCATAAAACCGATAATTTTGCCGAGTTGGTTTGCTCTAACTCTTTAAAAGCTAATCGCGTTGATTCGGCAGCGGGGCTTTTAAAACAAGAAATGCGTATTTTAGGATCAATTTGTCTTGAAGCGGCTGAAAATTCACAGGTGCCGGCTGGTGGCGCATTAGCAGTTGACCGCAACTTGTTTTCTGAATATATCACACAAAAAATTAAAGCGTGTAAAAATATTAATGTTATAAATCAAGTTGTTGATAAATTGCCTACCGACAGTGTGTGTATTATAGCTACCGGCCCTTTAACCGATGATGCTTTAGCGCAAGATATTGAGCGAATTACAGGTGAAGGTAATTTAAGTTTCTATGATGCTGCAGCACCAATTGTGACTGCAGACAGTATTGATTTTTCTTCGGCGTTTGTTGCTTCGCGTTATGACCGTGATGAAACAGGTGAGGGCGATTATATTAACTGCCCTATGAATAAGGAAGAATATGAGGTATTTCACGCGGGACTTGTAAATGCAGAAGGCGCGCCGCTGCATGAATTTGATAAACAGCTAAAGGTGTATGAAGGCTGTATGCCTATTGAGGTTTTAGCTCGGCGCGGTGTTGACTCCATAAGATTTGGTCCTCTAAAACCGGTTGGACTTCGTGATCCACGAACTGGTCACAGACCTTGGGCGGTGGTGCAACTTAGAAAAGAAAACAGTGACGGCACCCTTTATAATCTTGTAGGTTTTCAGACAAATTTGAAATTTCAAGAACAAAAAAGAGTGTTTTCTATGATACCGGCGCTTAAAAATGCTGAATTTATGCGTTTTGGAGTAATGCATAGAAATTCTTTTATTAATTCGCCTAAAACATTAAACCCAGACCTTTCGCTCAAAGATGCTGAAAAAATTTTTTTCGCGGGCCAGCTTTCGGGCGTTGAAGGTTATATGGAATCGGCTGCATCAGGTATTATTGCCGGCATTAACGCTGTTAACAAGCTTTATAACAAGCAGCCGCTTATTTTGCCTAAAATTTCAATGATTGGTGCGTTGCTTAGCTACATAACGGATGAAACGATTCAAAATTTTCAACCTATGGGTGCAAATTTTGGAATTTTGCCACAGCTTGACACTCACATAAAGGACAAGCGAGAAAGATATGCAGCGCTTGCTAATAGATCATTAGAATATTTTAAAACCATCAAGGAGTGAAATTATGAGAATTGTTGTTGATGCTTTTGGTGGAGATAATGCTCCGCTTGAAATTGTAAAGGGCGCAGCACTTGCTTCAATAGAATTTAAAACTGAAATTACCCTTACTGGTAATAAAGAAACAATTGAAAAAATTATTGCTGATAACAATTTGAAATTTTTCGGTCATTTGGTTATCGTTGATACCGATGATGTTATTTCAATGCACGACGATCCGACAACCATTTTAAAGGCACATTCAAATTCATCAATGGCTTTAGCATTCAAAGAATTGTGTGACTCGCGCGCTGATGCGTTTGTATCAGCAGGATCTACCGGCGCTATCGTTGTTGGCGGAACGCTCATAGTTAAGAGAATCAAGGGGATTAAAAGACCTGCATTGGGCGGCCTTATTCCTTCGCCCGACGGTCACTATATGCTTATGGATATGGGCGCCAATGCTGAATGTAGACCTGAAATGCTCGCGCAGTTTGGTATTATGGCAAGTGTTTATCTTGAAAAGGTTGAAGGTATCTGCAATCCAAAAATCGGTTTGCTCAATATAGGTGTTGAGGATACAAAGGGTGACGAATTGCGTGTTGAGGCATACAAATTGCTAAAGCAAGCACCAATTAACTTTGTCGGCAATATTGAATCGCGTGAAATGCCTAAAGGTGTTTGCGACGCGGTGATTGCTGATGGTTACACCGGAAATATCGCTTTAAAGCTCATAGAAGGTGCTTCAACAACACTGTTCAAAATGATTAAAAGTGCCCTTTACAAGAATGTAATAAATAAAATTGCAGCTCTTATTCTTAAAAAAGATTTGTATGCGCTTAAATCTATGATGGATAGCTCAGAAGTGGGCGGCGCACCGCTTTTGGGCGTTAGCAAGCCTGTAATTAAGGCACATGGCAGTTCAGATGCCAAAGCAATTAAAAATGCCATTCGTCAAGCAGTTATATTTACAGAAAAGAATGTAATTAGCACAATTAGTGAAAATATAATTAAATCGGAGTAATTTAAATGGAGTCCCTTCAGACAAAATTAAACTACAAATTTAATAATATAGAGCTTTTAAAAAATGCGCTTATACACTCATCTTTTGCTAACGAGGTGCGCGGAAATACACACTCTAACGAAAGACTTGAGTTTTTGGGCGATTCGGTATTATCTATTATTGTTGCCGATCATATTTTTCATAAATATCCAAATATGCCTGAGGGTGAACTAACCCGTCTTAGAGCATCTCTTGTGTGTGAAAAATCTTTGTGCGCTCTTTCACGCGAATTAGGAATAGGTGAATATCTACTTCTTGGTCGCGGTGAGGATAAAAACGGCGGTAGAGAGCGAGATTCCATACTTGCTGACGCTTTTGAGGCAGTACTTGCTGCTATTTATCTTGATGGCGGTATGACTGCTGCAAAAAATCATATTATGAACACAGTGTTGCGTGATTTAAAGGCGCACAATGACGACAGTTTTAAGGACTACAAAACCACACTTCAAGAGATAATACAGCGCAATCCCGAAGAAAGCGTATCTTATATACTTATTGATGAGTCGGGACCTGACCACGACAAGCAATTTACAGTGGCTGTTCATCTAAACTCAAATGTTATAGGTACCGGTATCGGAAAAAGCAAGAAACAAGCTGAGCAAATGGCTGCGCGTCAGGCATTAAAACTTATGGGTGAGTCTGTATGACAAAACGGCACTCAAATATTTCTATATTTGTTCCGCATATTGGATGTCCTAATATGTGTAGCTTTTGTAATCAGCGTCATATCACCGGCGCATATAGAGCGCCGCGACCGCAGGATGTTATTGATGCGGTAAATATTGCGTTATCCTCACCGAACTATGATTCAAAAAACACAGAAATAGCCTTTTTTGGTGGAAGCTTTACAGCAATAAACCGTAATTATATGATAGATTTGCTACAAGCCGCTTACCAATTTGTGCAAAACGGTACTGTTTTTGGTATTCGTATATCTACTCGCCCCGATGCTATAGATGATGAAATATTGACACTTTTAAAACAGTACGGTGTTACTTCAATTGAACTCGGCGCACAAAGTCTTAATGATTATGTTCTTCAAAGCAATAATCGTGGACACAGTGCTAAAGATGTTAATTATGCATCAAATCTTATAAAGAAACACGGATTTTCACTGGGGCTTCAAATGATGACAGGTCTTTATAACGACTGCGATGAATATGTAATACATACCGCACAAGAAATTATTAAATTAAGGCCTGACACTGTCAGGATTTATCCAACAATAGTGCTTAAAAATACCGAATTGGCAGCACTTTACAGTGATAACAAGTATAAACCGCAAACTCTCGAAGAGGCAATAAACCTATGTTCAAAATTGCTTTCAATGTTTAATGATGCCAAGATAAATGTTATTCGTTTAGGCCTTCATTCGATTGAAGAAGACAGTTATATAGCGGGTCCGTGGCATCCGGCGTTTAGTGAACTTTGTTATTCAAAAATTTTCATTAAAAATGCAAAAAAATTGCTCTCACAAAAGGGGAGTTATACGTTGTTTGTTAACCCGTCTTCAGTTTCAAAAATGACGGGACAACATAAAGATAATATAAACGCTTTAAAAAAACTCGGCTTTGATTGTATAGTTAAATCTGACATAAGTCTCAGTGAATATGAAATCAGGGTCGAAAGGAGATAAAAATGCTTTTAAGTTCAATACAAATCCAAGGATTTAAATCTTTTGCCGATAAAACCGTATTGAAATTTGGTCGCGGCATTACCGCGGTTGTAGGCCCTAACGGTAGTGGTAAAAGTAATATTTCTGACGCAGTTCGTTGGGTTTTGGGTGAGCAATCTACCAAAAGCCTTCGCGGTCAGTCAATGGAGGATGTTATCTTTGGTGGTACCGATACACGCCGTCCTCACGGCTTTTGCGAGGTAACGCTTAATATTGATAATGCTGATAGAACTCTAAATTTTGATAACGATTTTGTGTCAATAACTCGTAGGTTTTACCGTTCGCACGAAAGCGAATATCTCATAAACAATGTATCGGTTCGTCTTAAGGATGTTCACGAGTTATTTATGGATACCGGTCTTGGTCGTGATGGTTATTCTATGATTGGACAGGGTAAGATTGACAATATTATCAGCACCAAGTCCGACGAACGCCGCGATATTTTTGAAGAGGCATCGGGTATTTCTAAATATCGATACCGTAAAACCGAAGCAGAGCGTAAGCTCACCGCTGCTGAGGATAATTTGTTGCGTCTTAAAGATATTTTAGACGAGCTTGAAGCTCGCGTAGGTCCTTTGGAAGAGCAAAGCAAAAAAGCAGAAAAGTTTTTAGCGCTTGCTGAAGATAAAAAGCAGCTTGAAATCGGTCTTTGGCTTTATACACTTAATAATTCAAAAGATGCACTTCGTGCACAAGAAAGCAAAATTGCTACCGCTCAAATGCAGTACAAAGAGATTGAAGAAGCGCTTAACGATTTTGATACAAAGTCCGAGCAAAATACGGCGCAATTTACCTTTATTACATCTCAAATCGAAAACATTCGTCAGCGCATAGCAACCTCTAACGAAGAAACTCTAAAATTTGAGGGCGAAATTTCGGTTTTAAATAACGATATTTTACACAATAACGAAACCATCGAACGCCTTAATGCTGAAAAACTTGCATTAGAGGAGTCTGACAGTACTGCAAAAGAAGAGATTGTAAACAAGCGTAATGATGCTACAGCAAAGGAAGAAATAATTAGTAATTTAAATGCAAAATTATCAGAACTTGAAAATAATCTCAATAATCTTTTAAGTGATAGTGAAAGTATTTCTAGAAAGATTGAAGAGCAAGTTAAAACACTTAATTTGTTATCAGTAAAAGGCTCCGATTTACGTGTAGAGATGACAACCTCTGACACTTCTATAGAGGAGATTAATTCTCGCAAAGGTATTATAGAAGATTTACTACAACAAAACGAGGCAGAAAAGGAAACTCTCAATACTGATTTTAATGAAACAAAGACCTTGCTTGATAAGACTGAAGAAAATATTTTATCTATTCAAAATTCAATAAAAGGCTATGAATTGCGTCTTGAAAACCGCGATGCTGAGCTTAAAGAATTGACAGACAAAAGCAATGAATTGCATCTTGATATTGAAGCAAAAAAACGTCGTGTTCAAATTTTAACTGAACTTGAAAACAATATGGAGGGCTTTTCTCACGCTGTTAAAAAAGTGGTTTCCGAATCCGAAAAGGGTATTTTACGCGGCGTACACGGACCTCTTTCAAAATTAATTTCTGTTGACAAAAAATATTCAGTTGCTATCGAAACTGCGCTTGGCAATGCAATTCAGAATGTAGTTGTAGATACTGAGGCTGATGCAAAACGCGCTATTAATTTTTTAAAAACCAATAACGCAGGTCGTGCAACATTTTTACCAATATCCTCAATTAACGCCAGAGAATTTAAAGAGAATGGTTTTGATGATATTTATGGTTTTGTTGGCATAGCATCTGACCTTGTGGCTGTTGACAAAAAATATGAAACTATTATTAAATATTTGCTCGCAGGTACCGTTGTTACTGAGGATATCGACTCTGCAACAACACTTGCTAAAAAATATAATTATAGAGTAAAGGTAGTATCTCTTGACGGTCAGGTTATTAATCCGGGCGGTTCATATACTGGTGGTTCGCTTGTAAAACAAGCGGGTATCCTTAGCCGTGCAGCAGATATTAAACGTATCCAATCGGAGATTGAAAAACTATCCGAAAAAGAAAAACAAACACTTAACGATTTAGATATAGCGGTTTCTGCCGTAGCAAAGGTTAGCGCAGATATTGTTGCCGTTAAAGCAGATTTAACCAATGCTAATGAAGATAAAATTCGCGCTTTAGCGGAGCTAAAGAGAATCGATGATTTGCTTTCAAATGTTAATGCGACTATCGATTCGTTGATTGAAGAACGCGACGGCAGCGATGAAAAAATCAAACAGTTAAGAGAAAAATCCAATAATGCCGCTAAACAAATTGCTGAACTTGAAGCGCAAAAATCTTCAATTCAAGCGGAGATAGACCAAATGACAGGCGGTAGAGATACACTTTCTCAAAATCGTGAGGCATTAACCAATGAGATAACCAACATTAAGCTTCAAATCATTGAAAATAAAAAAGACGCCGCAGCTCTTATTGCTTCGGCCGACGATATTGAAAATTCAATTTCTAATCGTGCTGCTCGTGCTAATGATATTGAGGCTGAAATTGCTGCTGTAAATTATAAAATTATACAGTTAAAATCGGATATTTCGGCTCATACCGACAAAATCGACAATATTAAACATAAAATTGCTGATTATAATAAAGAAATCGAAAACCTTATGAACGAGCGTAATAATGTTGAAAAAGCGGGTGTTGAGCTTCGTTCAAGCGAACGCGAACGAACATTAGAGCGTGAAAAAATCGGCGGTGAGCTTGCTCGCCTTACCGAGCGTAAAGAGGTTATGATGAAAGAGTATGACGATGTTATTCGTCAGCTTTATGATGAGTATCAGCTAACAAAAAGTGAGGCAGAAAATGTTGCTGTCGAAATAGACAAGCCTGCCGAAGCAAAGAAAAAGTTAGCCGAAACAAAATCTAAAATTCGTTCACTTGGTAATGTAAACGTTTCTGCAATCGAAGAATACAAAGAGGTTAAAGAGCGTTATGACTTTATGAATGCTCAGGTTGAAGATGTTGAAAAGGCCAGAGCCGAGCTTCGCAAGCTTATTAATCAACTTACCGTACAAATGCAAGAAATGTTTGTGGTAGGCTTTAACAAAATTAACGAAAACTTTACCAAGACCTTTAAAGAGCTTTTTGGCGGCGGAAGCGCGGAACTTAAGCTTACCGATCCCGAGAACATTCTTGAAAGCGGTATTGATATTGAGGCGCGTCTACCCGGTAAAAATGTGCCTAGTCTTAACGGCCTATCAGGCGGTGAAAAGGCGCTTGTTGCGTTATCAATCTACTTTGCAATTATGAAGGTGAACGCTCCGCCATTCTGCTTCTTGGATGAGGTTGACACAGCGCTTGACGATATTAACGTTGACCGCTTTGCAGATTATATGAAGCGTTCTGACTTTAATACTCAGTTTATTTGCGTAACACACCGCCGCGGTACAATGGAAGCTGCAGATATGCTTTATGGTGTCACAATGCAAGAAAAGGGTGTTACAAAGTTGCTTGAGCTGAATGTAGCTGAACTTGAAAAGAAATTACTTGAAAATCAAGGAGCATAATTTTTAATGGGACTTTTTAGTAAAATCAAAGCCGGTCTTCAAAAGACTAAGGCAAGTATATCTGACGGTATTACAAGCATCATTAACAGCTTTACAAAAATTGATGAGGATTTGTTTGAAGAACTTGAAGAGTTGCTTGTTATATCGGATGTCGGTGTTGAAACATCGCTCAAAATATGCGAACAATTGCGTTCTCGCGTAAAACAAGGTGGCATTACTGATCCAGCACAAATCAAAGGCATAATGCACAGCATTATTATAGAAATGTTAGGAGAGGATACCGCCTTAAAACTTGATACAAAGCCGTCGGTAATACTTGTTATTGGTGTAAACGGTGTCGGTAAAACAACTACAATAGGCAAAATGTCTTTAATGCTTAAAAATATTGGCAAAAAGGTAGTGCTTGGCGCCGCTGACACATTCCGCGCCGCCGCTATTGACCAGCTTGGTGTTTGGGCAGAGCGTGCTGACGTTACAATGGTAAAAAGTGTTGAGGGCAGTGACCCAGCATCTGTTGTTTTTGACACGATTGCATCTGCAAAATCTAAGGGCGCTGACGTTATCATTTGTGATACTGCAGGCAGACTTCATAACAAGAAAAATCTTATGGACGAGCTTGCTAAAATCTACCGTATAATAAAACGAGAACTGCCCGATTCTTCAATCGAAACACTTTTAGTGCTTGATGCGGCAACAGGTCAAAATGCGGTGAATCAAGCCCGCGAATTCAAAAATGTTGCCGATATTACAGGTATTGTGCTTACAAAACTTGATGGAACAGCAAAAGGCGGCATCGTTATTGCAATTCACAATGAGTTAGGTATTCCGGTCAAATATATTGGCGTAGGCGAGGGTATTGACGATCTTCAACCCTTTAATGCAAAAGCATTTGCTGACGGTATTTTTGATTTAGGTGAATGATATGAAGATTTTTATTGCTACCAAAAATCAAAAAAAGCTTAAGGAATTAGAACGCATTTTAATTCCAATGGGTTTTGAGGTTTTAAGTCAAAAAGATTTTGATAAAGAATTTCCCGAGCCTGTGGAAGACGGCACAACTTTTGAAGAAAATGCAATCATTAAGGCTAAAGACGGCTTAAAAAACACACGATTGATATCCGTTGCTGATGATTCGGGAATTTGCGTTGATTATTTGGGTGGTGCGCCGGGTATATATTCTGCTCGATATTCGGGTGAGCATGGTGATGACGAATCAAACAATCAAAAATTATTACGTGAACTCGAAAATGTGCCTTTAGAAAAGCGCACGGCTCGGTATATTGCGGCAATAGCTTGTGTTTTTCCAAATGGTAAATATTTCACAGTTCGCGGTGAGTGTGAGGGTAAGATTAACCTTAAACCCGTAGGCGATGGTGGCTTTGGTTATGATCCGTATTTCATCAGTGAGTTAGGTCCAATGGGTTTACTGACTCCCGAACAAAAAGATAGCATTAGTCATCGCGGAAAAGCATTACAGCTTTTTAAAGAAGAACTAAAAAAATATATAGAAATAAATGAGGAAAAATAATGTTAAATAGTAGACAAAGAGCACAGCTTCGCGGTATGGCAAATACCTATGAAGCAATATTTCAGGTAGGAAAAGGCGGTATAAATGACCAGCTTATAAAACAGGTTGACGAAGCGCTCGAAGCGCGTGAGCTTATTAAAATGCGTGTGCTTGAAACCTGCCCCGATACATCGCGTGTTGCGGCTGACACAATAGCTGAGCGTGTTGGTGCTGATGTTGTGCAGGTTATCGGTTATCGCTTTATACTTTACCGTGAAAGTAAAAATAATAAAACAATAAAACTGGTGAAATAAATGGCAAACATTGCGATTTTTGGCGGCACTTTCAATCCTTTTCATATAGGTCATTACGAGATGCTTAAAAGCATTTGTGATATTGATTTTATTGATAAGGTTCTCGTAATGCCTGATAAAATTCCTCCGCATAAAAATTTTGACGCCGTGGTGCAAGACATTCACCGTCAAAATATGTGTGAGATTGTGTGTGATGATTTTAGTAAGGCGCAACTTTGTCTTATTGAATTTGAACGCGAGGGTAAAAGTTATACTGTTGATACAATAAAACTTTTACAAAGTAGATACCCGAACGATAGTTTTTTTGTTGTAATCGGCGGTGATATGCTGTCAACCCTTGATATTTGGTATAGCTGGCGTGAGTTAATTAAACTTACGAGTTTTATCGCCTTTAAGCGAGAGGGGTTAACTGATTTTGATGATTCTTATGAGCGTTTGACCAATTTTGGCGCAAATATAATAGTAGTAAATGATAAAATCACTGATGTTTCATCTACCAAACTTCGCAAAAAAATTGAAAAAAATTTATTACCTCAAAAGGTTTATGACTATATTATCAAAAAGGGAATTTATAATGTCTGAAAAATATATAAAATATAAAAAGATTTTGCAAGAAAGACTTACACCCAAGCGTTATAATCATTCGCTTTGTGTTGCTGATGAAGCAGTTCGATTGGCAGAAAAATATGGCGGCGACTGTGAAAAAGCATATCTTGCAGGCTTACTTCACGATATAACAAAAAACGCAACTCAAGAAGAACACTTGCAAATATTTAGCAGATTTGATATAATGCTAAACGATATCGAAAAAGCGGCGGAAAAATTATGGCACGCAATATCGGGCGCTGCTTATATTGAGCATATTCTTGGCATAAATGACAACGAAATTATAACCGCGGTACGCTATCATACAACAGCACGCGAAAATATGTCGCAGCTTGAAAAGATACTTTATCTTGCTGATTTTACGTCCGCTGACCGAGATTACGACGATATTGATATAATGCGAGAAAAGGTTGAAATATCTATGGAAGCCGCACTCAATTATGCGCTTTTGTATACAATAAACGATTTGGTATCGCGAGCTAAGCCGCTTCATATTGATACTGTAGAAGCATATAACGAAAATGCTTTAAAAGGAGAAAACTAATGGATTCACAAAATATTTTTAAAATTGCTGCCAACGCCTTAAATAATAAAAAGGCGAAACAGCTTAAAATATTAAAAATTGATGATCTTACCACACTTGCCGATTATTTTGTAATTGCAACTGCAACATCTTCAACACATGTACGTGCTCTTGCTGATGAGGTTGAAGAAAAGCTAAAGGAACAAGCTGTCGAGCCACATCACATTGAAGGAAAAACAACCGGTTGGATTGCACTTGACTATACATCGGTTATCGTTCATGTATTTACTCCAAGTGAGCGTGAATTTTATAGTCTTGATAGTATGTGGAAGGACGCAAAAGAAATAGATTTATCAACAATTCTTGATGAAGCAGAGGGTGACTGATATGAAATATAATTACACAGAAATTGAAAAGAAATGGCAGCAAATATGGGATGATAATAAAACCTTTGCCGCTAAAAACGATTACACTTTACCAAAGTTCTACGGTCTTGTAGAATTTCCTTATCCATCAGGACAAGGCCTTCACGTAGGACATCCACGCTCATATACTGCGATTGATATTGTTGCACGTAAAAAACGCTTGCAGGGATTTAACGTTCTTTATCCAATGGGTTGGGACGCATTTGGTCTTCCGACCGAAAACTTTGCAATAAAAAATCATATTCATCCTGCAGAAGTTACCAAGATGAATGTTGCTAATTTTAAGCGTCAGCTTAAATCTCTTGGTTTTTCATTTGACTGGGATAGGGAAGTTAACACAACCGATCCAGAGTATTACAAGTGGACACAGTGGATTTTCTTGCAGCTTTATAAAAAAGGTCTTGCCTACAAAAAGCAAATGGCGGTTAACTGGTGCACCTCTTGTAAATGCGTTCTTGCTAATGAAGAAGTTGTAAATGGTGTTTGTGAACGTTGCGGCAGCGAGGTTGTGCAAAAAGAAAAGAGCCAATGGATGCTCAAAATTACTGACTATGCTGAAAAGCTTCTCGACGGTCTCGACGATGTTGACTTTATCGAGTGTGTTAAAACTCAGCAACGCAACTGGATTGGCCGTTCTTACGGTACACTAGTTGATTTTGGCACCACAAGTGGTGATAAGTTCCAGGTATTTACTACTCGTGCTGATACATTGTTTGGTGCTACATACACTGTATTGTCACCTGAACATCCTTTAATTGAAAAATGGGCTGACAAAATAGAAAACTATGATGAGGTTTTGGCTTACAAGCAAGAAGCCGCTAAAAAGTCTGATTTTGAGCGTACCGAACTTGCAAAAGACAAAACAGGTGTTATGCTTAAAGGTATTAAGGCGATAAACCCCGTAAACAATACCGAAATTCCAATTTTTATTTCCGATTATGTACTTATTTCTTATGGTACAGGCGCAATTATGGCAGTACCTGCTCACGACACTCGTGACTGGGATTTTGCTAAGAAATTCGGTCTTCCCATTATCGAGGTTGTAGCAGGCGGTAATGTTGAAGAAGCCGCATTTACCGATTGCAACACAGGTGTTATGGTAAACTCTGATTTCCTTAACGGATTATCGGTTGAAGACGCAAAGGTTAAAATTCAAGAATGGCTTAAAGACAAAGGCCTAGGTGAGCGTAAAACTAACTACAAGCTTCGTGACTGGGTATTCTCTCGTCAAAGATATTGGGGCGAGCCGATTCCTATGGTATATTGTGAAAAATGTGGTTATGTGCCTCTTCCTGAAAGTGAATTACCGTTGACACTTCCTAACGTTGATTCTTACGAGCCTACAGACAATGGCGAATCACCGCTTGCAAAGATTGAAGAATGGGTAAATACTACCTGTCCTTGCTGCGGCGCACCTGCTAAGCGTGAGACAGATACTATGCCTCAAGTCGGAGGCCAAGCGGTCTTA